>NZ_CP015247.1:1342500-1642500 GCF_001891125.1 Leuconostoc suionicum
ATTTGAATAACAAACAACGACGATACAGCGACTAAGATGATCATAATCATAAAGCTAATTTGAGTGCCTAAATGCCATTGCCAATTTTCTGGTTGACGTATTTTAAGCTCGCGTTGTACTACCAACGAACGTATAATTAAACGAGCTAGCATCCACAATGCTGGTATCATGATAACCAAACCATACGTCGCAAACCAACCAATTCCATCACTGAGCACAGGGTAACCGATGTGCTTGTACACCTGCTGAAACTCTGGATTATATGTCGTAGACTTTGGCACGTAATCCATAATGAAATATCCCGTGAAACCATAACCAACACCAAAGAGTGGGTGTGATAGGAATGTAAGCACTAAGGCAATGGTGCCACCTAGTCGATTAGAAGTCCCTTGTTTGTTGAATAAGAAATTATAAAAAATATCATGTATTGGCTGCACGAAGAAATATCCCAATACAATACCAACAATAGCAATTATACCAAAAATAATTAAAATAATTTTATCATCGCGTTTACTCCATAAAAACCAAAGTACAGCAGCAACGACCAATGTGATTAATCCTGTTGTTGTTCGAGCAAGTACCAAAAACATTAAAATTGAGCCAATAAAGGCCCAGTTAAACCATTTTTCTAGTGCAACATGTTTTTTAAAATGCCAAAAATTTTGTTTTGTTATCGCGATACCTAAAATGATTGGTAAATAAACGACACCTAATAGGTTAGCTAAAAAAGCAGCTTCAGGTTCAAAACCATTCAATCGATAATTGTTAACTGCGTAGCTACCTGCTGCATAGAAATCGCGTCCCATCCAATGTCGCTCGAACAAATGTGCAATGGCATTAACATACGGCCGTATAGAAAAATTGTTGAGTGTCACCAACAATTGTGGTACCAAAACGATTACCATATATATTAGCAAACTAATCAGTCCACTTTTAATAAATAATCGCTCCTCTTTATGATTAGTAACTGTGAGGACGATTAATGCCCAAGACATATAAACAGTGACAATCCACCCCGCTAAAAAGATCATTGAACGAATAATGCCAGTTGTTTGAATCGAATCACCAGAACGCTGATAACTTAAAAACATTGAGATGAATTGCATAACCAAAAAAAATCCCGCTAGCAAAAAAGATTGCGCGCTAGGAATAATTTTTGCAATGCGAGATGGAAAGCGATATATCTGCAACAATATTAGAAGTGCAAATACTGGAAAAGCAATCATCATTGTTGTTTCAGCAAAACTATATGAATATGTTTTAGGAAAAAATGTGATTGGTAGTAAAAAAGCTGCCACAGCGGTGCCTCACTTTGTTGTCTTAGTCATCATTCGCTTATAGTTTTGAAAAATACCAGTAAGCAATACGATAAATGCGCCTAATGTAATCCCGAAGGCAAACCCAAATACGGCCAATTTTTTAGGACTATAAACTGTTCCGGATAACACATCAGCCTTTTTTGCTGAGGATAACAATAATGGCTTAGCCATGTCAGGGTATAACTTGCTTCCTTCGATTGAAAATGCTTTAGCATACGCATTGGCAATTGCAACTGACTTTTTAGCTGTTGCGGCAGAAGCACTAAAGCGCATCATAAGGGTTTGATCTGGCTGTGAAACTGTAATTGCGCTTACGATTTCTTTTTTTGTAACAGACACTGTGGATAGTTTTTTAGCTTGATTAACGACTGATGAATCACTAGCAATCTTTTTATAAGTGTTAATTAACATTTGATCCGCTTGCACACGAGAATTTGGATCCTTAACTCCAGTGTTGTCTTTTGCAACAATAACATATCGTTCAGCCGTATATGCTGTCAGTACGGAATGTTTTGCATATGTAAAGAGAGATGCTCCTACAACAATCCCCAGAATAAGAATCCACCAACTATTTTTCAATAGTCGTTTAACTAAATCTATTAACGAAAAACTCATTTTTTCTCTCCTAAAAATTAAAATGCACCATCGCGCTTAAATATTGCAATTACTGTTTTAAACAAAATATAAAAATCAAATCGCAAATTAGCACGATCAACATAATCTAATTCCATCTGTGCTCGTTCTGGATACTCAATATTACTGCGACCACTGGCCTGCCACAAGCCAAATACGCCAGGTTTTACTGATAAAAACTTATCAATATCATCTCCATATTCGACTAACTCATCCTCCACAACTGGTCTTGGTCCTATAATACTCATCGTTCCATTCAAAGTATTCCAAAACTGTGGCAACTCATCTAAAGATGTTTTGCGCAAGAATGCACCAAATTTAGTGATTCGAGGATCTTCCGCTGTAGGTAGCTTATAACCACTAGCCACAAACTTAGCATATAAATCAGCGTCTTGTTTTAATATTTTGTCAGCGTTGTCAACCATGGATTGGAATTTATATATTTTAAAACGTTTTCCATATTGACCAACTCGCTCTTGTGCATAAATAACTTTACTTGTTTTCTTATCTTTAATAATAATTAAGGCAATAATAGCAAACACTGGTGACAATAGAAACATCGCCGCCAAAGATACGCTAATATCTAAACCCCGTTTTGCGGTTAAATAACCTAGTTTGCGTTTCAATTTTCCACCTCATTCGTGCACATATGTGCATGATATAACTTTACCATTATACCAGAAAAAAAGCGTCATTTCGCTATTTTATTTAGTAAGGGTATTTTTTTAAGAATTGGTGCTCGTAAAATAAGGAGAATTAGTACATACACAAAGACACCTAATACCAGTTCTATTGATGTACTTTTGATGTTGATTTCTAGATGTTGACTAATCATCGTAACCAAAATATACATACCTAATCCTGCAATGATATAACGCCACATTTCAGAAAAATGATGCCAGACATTCATGTCTTTGCGCGTAACATATAGCTGATAACCAATCACCAAGAACTCTGATATCGTTGTAGCCACCGCAGCGCCATTCACTCCTGCCACATAAATTAACCAGAAGTTAAGTAACACATTGGCTAACGCACCAATAGTGACAGATAGCGTAAATTCATTCAGACGTTTGGTTGGCACCAAATACTGCGTGCCAATAACCGTACTCCAGCCAATGAAAATAATGATTGGGGATAAAAGAACAATAACTTGACCAACTACTTTAAATTGCTCTCCTAGAAACCAAATCATGGCTGTAGGCGCAATAGCAGCCATTCCAAAAGCCATTGGAACTGATAATGCAGATACAAAATCCATTGATTGTGTAATATTCTGCTTCATTTTGTCAAATTGCCCTTTAGCAAACTGGGCAGACATCCGCGGCAGCATTACAGTTCCAACAGATGTAACCAGTGCCAGCGAGACTTTTATAATTCGATCAGCATTATCATAGAATCCAGCCGAATCTGTTGAATTAGTAAAGAACGGCAACATTGTTTTATTCAACTGTAAATAGACTTGAGTCGCAATAGTTGGTAGGAACATCATAAATATTGGTTTCACGTGTTCTTTTAAATCAAGTTGCTGCCAGTTTGGTAATGATATTTTTTTAAATAAATAAAACCACATTGACAAGTTACCGAAAACTTGTGACAGTCCGAGTAACAAAATATAATTGCCGATATCTTTTGGTGTTTTCACTAAAACAAATATCAACACTGTCATTGCAATTTTGACGAAGGCATTTCGTAGGACAGTTTTTTTGAAATCCTCCATGCCCATAAAGTACCAAGAGATGTCAAGAATACCAGAAATAATGACCCAAGTTTGAAGGATTAGATAAAATTGATTATCTTCAATATTACCATTCAATTGCACACCATATTTCAAAAACAAAAAGTATAGCGCTAAGGAAAAAATTCCGGCAATCGTATGAATAATTTGGATTTCCCAAAATTTTTGCTGTCTCGCTTGTTTATTGTCTTTTACATAGGCAATTTCGCGACTACCATATGTAATAATTCCAAGACTTGCAATCAATAAGAAGTAGGTTACAAACGAATTAGTCCAGCTCGCAACACCGACACCATTTCGACCAAGAACTCGCGCTAAATATGGCATTGTTATTAATGGTGCAATAATGTTAAGCAGCTGATATGCCGCAGTGTATAAATAGTTTTTTGCAACTTGCATGTTGTTAAGTTGTCCTTAATTTAGTCATATGACCAATAAACGGTTAGTTTAATATTAGCCCCTTCATAGAATTATATCAAATTATGAGATTTATGTTTACTTCATTTCCTGAACGATTAGGCTTGAATTTTTATTATCTAAATTATCGAAAACTATGTTATCACCACTATCATTACTGTATTTAGCAAACGTTGCTACTTGTCCAGTATTTGGCCAGAACACCTCAATACTGTATTGATCAACGTAAAAATCAACCTTTTCTGACCAATCCCCCCA
The DNA here is from genome assembly GCF_001891125.1 of Leuconostoc suionicum. Classification (NCBI taxonomy): domain Bacteria; kingdom Bacillati; phylum Bacillota; class Bacilli; order Lactobacillales; family Lactobacillaceae; genus Leuconostoc; species Leuconostoc suionicum. The sequence goes on from NZ_CP015247.1 coordinate 1,346,866, forward strand.
CAAATTGATGTTATAGTCCTTGTTATAAGAATCATTTGTAACATAATTACTTTGGCGATGTACCGTCAGTTTTTTGTCAAAATTATTAAAATGAAAGGAAACGTTGCTATCCCCATTCTTTGATTTGATAGTTATATCTTGATGTCCATTAATTATAGTACTAATTTTATAAGCAGCTTTACTGGTTTTGACTTGACTCTTACTGTGTGCTTTCACCAAAACTGTTGTCTTCTTTGTGTTAAACAGACCATTGGTAATGATTTTTGATGTCTTTAGTTTATTGTCCGAACTTAAAAACATTTTTCTAAAAGCCGAATAATTGCCTTTATACTTTATATCATCACTAACATAATTAATATAATCCCAGTTACCCATCCATCCAAAGCCAAGTAATTGTTCATTATTTTCCTGATAATTGTGTGCAGCATAATAATCTGTACCAAAATCAACACGTTCTGGACCAGTTTTAGCTTCAAACTGACCGTTTTTCAATTGACCAACAACATAGTATGAGCCGGTACTTTTTTGAAAATCATCAGCAAAACCATTAGCACCAAAAAACAAAATCCATTGCTTTTGATTATTACTTTTTTGATAAATTTGATGTATTTCAGGAACTTCTAAAGTACCCAGATCCCGTGGTGAATAAAAGCTATCTGTGTATTGCCAGGTGGTGCCGTTTTTAGAAGTATAAAATCCAATCTTCATATGATTGTTATCATCTGCCTCAGCTACAGTCATAACAAACTGCTTTGCTTCAGCATCATAAATCACATGAGGATCTCGAAAATCCTTTCCTTCTTTATATGGTTTTGCTACTGGTTTGCCATTATTAGCAACATGCCATTTTTCACCTTGATTAGTCAAATACCACATATAGGTCCATTGATTACCATTAATGTATTTTGTCGCATAAGCCAGTAATGAATTTTTACCATGTCCAGATAAATTATCTACGTCCTTAACAATGGACCCTGTGGCAACCGATTCTTGTTGGGAAAGTGGTTTGATATCGGCGTTATCTTCTACTTTGAATGTTGTTAAATCCGAAGTTACCGAACGAGCCCAACGAGTTCTTTGTTGATTAGCTTTCAACCCCTTACCAGTGTCAACCAAATAGAACAGTTCATATTTTTGACCATTTTTTAAAATAGTTTGCGTATCATTTGATAATCCATTTTTAGATAGACCGTTTAAATGCCATTTTTGAGGTAATTGTTGTTGTGTCATATTTTTGCTGTTGTTGTTTTTCAAACATATTAACCAACCAATCGAAAACAATACTATTCCCGCCATTATGATTGATAATAATTTTCTCACTCTATGTCGTTGCATGATGTTTCCTCTCTGTTAATAATATAGTAAAATTATGAAAAATAGCAATCCTGCTTTAAAATCAGGATTGCTATTTATTTTATTATTTTCTATAGATGTTATTATTTCTTAACGTAAATAATATGTGCCATCATTACCAAAATTATATTGCTGACCATCTATTTTTTGAATACCTTGCAATGCTCGGCCATTGGCATCTGTATAATACTTCTTACCCCATGCTTCGCGCCATCCTGCATTTTGACGAACACCATTCACAAACCAATAATAAGTACCCATGTAATAACGGAACCCTGTATATGGCTTGCCATCTTCAAACCAATTATAACCGCCATTAGCTTTTGAATAGCTTGGTGAATACAAATAGCCACTTGCTGTACTCTTTAAGTTATACGTACCATTTGTTCCAAAGTCATAGGCTTGTCCATCAATGATTTGAATACCTTGCAATGCTCGGCCACTAGCATCCGTATAATACTTCATGCCCCATGCTTCGCGCCATCCTGCATTTTGACGAACACCGTTTACAAACCAGTAATAAGTACCCATGTAATAACGGAAACCTGTATATGGCTTACCATTCTCAAACCAGTTATAACCACCGTTCGCTGTTGACAATGATGGTGAATACAAGTAGCCACTTGCTGTACCCTTTAAGTTAAATGTACCATTCGTACCAAAGTCATAGGCTTGTCCATCGATGATTTGTATGCCTTGTACTGCACGACCATCAGTACCAACATAGTACTTCATACCCCAGGCTGTTTCCCACTTACTTTCTTGACGTTGTCCTGACTCGAAGAAGTAATAAGTATTTTGATAATAACGGAAGCCAGTATACTTTGAACCATTTTCGAACCAGTACCACTGATTGTTATCCGTTACATCTTGTAAGTACCCTGATGCAAAACCACGCTTAGCGTATGTTTTGTCATTACCAAAGTCATAAGCAACACCATTGACCGCAAACTGACCTTGCTGAATACGACCGTCGTTACCGAAGTAATATTCTAATCCCCAAGTCGCCTTGCGAATGTCATTTTCTACTCGCTTGTACGTTACTGGGTCAAAGTAATAGTAAGTATTGTCATAAGCTTGCACCCCACTTTGACGAACACCATCTTTAAACAAATAATTCGCGTCATTCGTATAATCATATTGGTAACCATTAGCTACTTGATCATTGACATAAAACTTATTATCAATCCAACCAATTTTTTTACCAGTTAGGTTTGATGTCTCTTTTGTGCCAACTAGTTCGGCAACACTGCCTTTACCATTATAAGTCCACGTTCCTTGTGCTAAAACAGTATCTAGTACTTTTGTTGTTTTACCATCGGCCCCTACTTGAACTAGGAATGATGGTGCTACCGTAGAATTAAGTCCAACACCAGCTTTTTCAGCACGATTACTCATGTATGATGTAATTAACAACAAATCATCGTGTCCTTCAACAGGAACTGCATAGTAGGAATAAGTATCTGTTCTAGATTCAGCTAATTGTGTTCCTGTGATCACACTGCCACTACCATTCAATGGTGTATAAGGACCCATCAGACTATCAGACACATAGCCCATCATACCGACGTTAATGTCCGGATCAACTGTTGGTACAACACTCTTGCTCAAACGTGTATCTGTAAAGAGATAATACTTTCCATTCAATGGTACAATGTTAGCCCGTTCGATTTCATCAGTAATACCATTAGCTGCTAGAAGTGGTGAATAAATTTGTCCAATAGTTGGATTATTTTGCTGTCCTGTAAGCTTCACCAGTCCAATCGCACCATTGGCCTTCTTTGATAATTTCAACTTAGCCGCATTTGCCAACGTTGTTTCTCTTGCTGTCTGGTTGAATTCATCAGTTCCACCATAGTAATCCATGTTATCGACAGCATCATCACTTTGATAATTCTCAGTACCTGTGTTGGATTCAAAAGCCAGATAACGTTCTCCATTAACCTCAATCACGTGCGGGTCACGTAAGGTAAAGTTATCACCCGTATCATAGTACCCTGCATCGATCCATTGTTGCAAAGTTTGATAATGCTCCTCATCCCCTGTGAAAAGTTCATGATCATTATTAACTTTTGTTACACGAACCTCAGTGTCCGTATATGCCATTGACAAGTTAGCCGTCGACAAACGTTGCACTGTGCGTGGTTGGTCAGTTTTTGTATAGAATAATTGGATACTGTCGTCATCATTGACCGTTGCAGATCCAGACCACTGCTGCTTATCCCACAGTGCATTAAAACCAAACACTGGTCCAGCATTCTTCCAATTATTGATTGCTGTATCACCATTCTTAGTGTAAAGCATGTAAATATGTTGATCGTTATCCTCTTTTGGAGAACCTGCTAAAGCAAAGACAATGTTGTAACCATGATAGTTTGCAGTGACACCAGTTTTTGCGTCTTGTAATGCCCAAGAATCCCATACATCCAAATCTTGCACCGCACCATCTTGTGCATCTGCTGTTGCCATTGCCGGCAAATTCTTAATTGCATCGGCATTGAAATATGGTACAGAAGTATCTGAATTCAAATTAGCAATGTTATCCGCAACATCTTTTAAGTTAGCATATGTCATGTTGGTAGTTGAGGTACCGTCATCATTTTTAGTAACTAGTGTTGTTTTAGAGTTTAAATCTTTTGACACACTGTCGTCTAATGTCACAACTGAAGTGGTTGCTTTTTTATCATCAGTAGTGGCGTCAGTTGTTGCATTCTTGTCCGCTACTTTTTTCGAGCTGTCATCTGCTGATGTTGCTGCCACATTCGTTTTGTCATCAGTTGTTTTACTCTTAGTATCATCAACTAAAGTCGTGCCTTTATCATCAGTTGTTTCTTTGTTAGTGTCTACTGTCTTAGTAGTACTATCTGTGGCCTTTTCTTGATTGACCTCAGTTCTAGTTGCATCAGGAGTCGTTGAATTTACTGTTGTTTCTTGATTAACATCTGATGGAGCTGTTGTGTCAGTATTCACATCAGTTGTTTTGCTCAGTGTTTCTGTGTCAGTTGTAGTATTACCAACCGTGTCTGCACTAACAGAACTCACGCCCATAGAAATAGCTGCTACTGTTGCTGCTCCAGCTACCCATATCTTCCCCGCCTTGTATAACTTCTTTCTCATCGATAAGAACTCCCAATTTAGAATTATTGCATCTCGTGCAACTACGTTAAGTATAAACGCTTATCATTTCAAAATTATTACAGTAAGTTGTTAAACGTATAACATAGTTCATAGTTGAACAAAAATGAATTAAATAAATATTAAAACAATAGTATTAATATAAGGCTTTTAATATTAGTATCGGTTCTATTATCAACATTTTTGTTTTAAATGTATATAATTTTTTAAATATAGTAATACATGGAATAATTTATGTGTTTTATTGAACTATATAAATAACTAAAATGATTCTAATATATTAAGTAAAAATTCGTAGTGTAGCTATAGATAACAGTACTTTCTAAGTTAGAATGATCATGCCTCAAAACAAAATAAAAAAGGCTTTCGCCTCTTAATTTAACGTAAGTAATATGTGCCATCATTACCAAAATTATATTGCTGACCATCTATTTTTTGAATACCTTGCAATGCTCGGCCATTGGCATCTGTATAATACTTCTTACCCCATGCTTCGCGCCATCCTGCATTTTGACGAACACCATTCACAAACCAATAATAAGTACCCATGTAATAACGGAAACCTGTATATGGCTTGCCATCTTCAAACCAATTATAACCACCATTAGCCTTTGAATAGCTTGGTGAATACAAATAGCCACTGGCTGCACTCTTCAAATTATACGTACCATTTGTTCCAAAGTCATAGGCTTGTCCATCAATGATTTGAATACCTTGCAATGCACGACCACTAGCATCCGTATAATACTTCATGCCCCATGCTTCGCGCCATCCTGCATTTTGACGAACACCGTTTACAAACCAGTAATAAGTACCCATGTAATAACGGAAACCTGTATATGGCTTACCATTCTCAAACCAGTTATAACCACCGTTCGCTGTTGACAATGATGGTGAATACAAGTAGCCACTTGCTGTACCCTTTAAGTTAAATGTACCATTCGTACCAAAGTCATAGGCTTGTCCATCGATGATTTGTATGCCTTGTACTGCACGACCATCAGTACCAACATAGTACTTCATACCCCAGGCTGTTTCCCACTTACTTTCTTGGCGAGTACCTGTTTCAAAGAAGTAGTATGTGCCCATGTAGTAACGGAAACCTGTATACTTTTGACCATTTTCGAACCAATACCATTGATTATTATCCGTCACATCTTGTAAGTACCCTGATGCATAGCCTCGTTCATAATAGGTTTTATCGTTACCAAAGTTATAAGCGACACCATTGACTGCAAATTGACCTTGCTTAACACGACCATCGTTACCGAAATAATACTTTTTTCCAGCATTATCTTGATGGATTTCGTTATCGACTCTTTTGAAAGTTACTGGATCAAAATAATAGTAAGAATTTGCATAAGACTGTACACCACTTAGGCGAACACCATTTTTAAACAAATAATAACTTGTATTCGTGTAGTCGTAGACATAGCCATTGGCTAATTCATTATCAACATAAAACTTATCATCAACCCAACCAATTTTCATATCAGTTAATTCTGATGTTGCTTTATTTCCTACAAGTTCCTCAACGCTACCACTTTTACCATCATAAGTCCACGTTCCTTGAGCTAAAACAGTATCTAATACTTTAGTGCTCATTCCATCAGCACTTATTTGAATCAAAAATGATGGTGCAAACGTTGAATTCATTCCTGTCCCCGCTTTTTCATTACGATTACTCATATATGAAGTAACCAATAATAAATCACTGTGTCCCTCAACGGGTACTGCATAATATGAATACGTATCAGTTCTAGAAGTAAATAATTGCGTCCCAGTAATCACACTACCACTACCATTTAATGGTGTATAAGGTCCAAATAAACTATCTGATACATAACCCATCATACCAACATTAATATTAAAATCAGCCGTTGGTACGACGCTTTTACTCAAACGCGTATCTGTAAATAGATAGTACTTTCCGTTTAATGGCACAATATTAGCGCGTTCGATTTCATCAGTAATACCGTTGGCTGCTAGAAGTGGTGAGTAAACTTGAGCAACTGAGGGATTATTTTGATCTTTAGTCAATCTAACAAGACCAATCGCACCGTTAGCCTTTTTTGATAATTTCAGTTTATCTGGATTATTTAACGTGTCAGTCTTTGCCTGTGCATTAAATTCATCTGTACCACCGTAATAGTCCATATTTTCAACTGCAGTGTCACTTTGATAATTTTGAGTGCCTGTATTAGCCTCAAAAGCTAAATAGCGCTCCCCATCAACTTCAATTACGTGTGGATCACGCATTGTAAAATTATCACCAGTTGTATAGTATCCTGCATCTAACCACTGTTGTAATGTTTGGTAATATTCTCCATCGCCAGCAAAAAGTACGTGATCATCATTTACTTTGGCAACGTATACTTCAGTATCTGTATATGTCATTGATAAGTTGGCTGTCGATAAACGTTGTATTGTATTAGGTTGATCTGTTTTTGTATAGAATAATTGAATACTGTCATCATCATTGACCGTTGCAGATCCAGACCACTGTTGCTCATTCCATTTTGCATTGAATCCAAAAACTGGTCCAGCGTTTTTCCAATTATTTAACGCTGTATCACCGTAGTTAGTATAGAGCATATAAATATGTTGGTCATTATCTTCTTTGGGGTAACCCGCTAAAGCAAACACAATGTTGTAGCCATGATAATTTGCCACGGCACCAGTTTTTGCATCCTGTAATGCCCAAGAATCCCAAACATCCAAATCTTGAATTTGCCCAGTCTGTGCATCTGCCGTTGTCATCGCTGGCAAATTTTTAATCGCATCAGCATTGAAATACGGTACAGATGTATCTGAATTCAAATTAGCGATGTTATCAGCAACATCCTTTAAATTAGCATAGGTTATATTAGTCGTTGATGTGCCATCAGCATTTTTAGTAACAACAGTTGTTTTTGAATTCAAATTTTTTGAAACACTATCATCTAGTTTTTCTACAGAAGAGGTTGATTGTTCCTGACTAGACGTGCTATTTGTAACATCTGCTTGTGTGCTATCTTCAGTTTTTTCAGCTACTGCCGTAGTTGATTTTGTATCTTGATTATTAGTGGTTTCAGCTTTTATTGCTTCATCCTTTTGAGTATTGCTGTTACTATTAACTTCAGAATCGCTATTTGATGTCGTTACTGATTTAGAATCGTTATCACTGTTGGTTGTAATTTTAGATGTAGCAGTAACCGTATCGGTATTACTCGTGTCTGATTCCGTAGAGGAATTGTTCGTATCGGTTGTGCTTGACGTTGTCGTTGTGATCGCATTAACAGTATCTGTGCTATTCGTAGTATCTGCATTAACAATATTCGGTGCCACCACAACTGCAACTGCAACCGTAGCTCCGGCTACCCATAATTTTCCAGCCTTGTATAACTTTTTTCCCATATGAATTCTCCACTTTATATTACTTATAATATATCTTTGTTAAGTATAAACGTTTATCATTTCATTAGTATTACATTCGTTTGTTAAACGCATATCAGAAACAAAAAAAGACGAAACGCTCGTCTTTTAATATTCAAACTATACAATTTTATTTAGTAATGGAATTTTATGAATAATTAGTACAAGAGCTGTTGATAGTAACCACACAATGACCGGCAAAATCAACATATGTTTTAATGAACTATCGACAATATGTAATTTTCTTTCAGCAAAATAAATGAAGAATTCATGAATAACATACACGCCAAGAGATGTGCTTGCTACTTTTTGCAAAACAAACTGGACTTTAAGGCTTGGTCGATATGTCTCTAAATGATTTTTAACAAATTCAAACACACCAATAGAAAACACAAATCCAAACAGTCCCCAGATATCATATACTTCACGCACAAATTTTCCTCTCTTGATGGAAAGATAAATTGTCAACGTAATCATAATGACAACAGAGGCTAAAGCAGCAACGTATAGAATATTTTTTTGCCATTTATGTAAAACAGTATTTTTTAGATACCAACCGGCCACGAAGAAGCCAACGCCCCCTGCAGCACCTATTTGTACGCCATGTAAAAATGAATTGTCCGTTTGTGAACGAATTTCATAGTAGTAACTCAAGAGATTAACAAAAACCATATTCACTGCTAATAAGTACAAAGATAGTGTTTTATCGTTTTTATTCGTAATTTTAGATAATAATGGTGCACTAATATAAAAGCCGATAATAAAGTAAAAGAACCAAAATATAGGTTGAATTGTATCATGCATGACCGCATCAACAAATTGACCAATATGATAATCAGTTGGTTTATGAAATATAAACGGGTTTATGATATACCAAACCAATGACCAAAAAATAAACGGTACAAAAACCTTTGCCATCCTTTTTTTGAAAAAAACTGACGTATTATATCTTTCACGATAATCTAGCAAATGGGCACCAGACATCATGAAAAAGATTGGTACTGCCCAAATAAAGGTAACTTGAAGTACAACCGCTATAATCCAATGCGGGTCACTAGTATGGTTTGAAAATGCATATTCGGAAGTATGAAGAAAAACAACTGCTATAGTAGCAAGTATTGTCAGAACATCCATGTAATAATAACGCTTCATATTTTTACTCTCAATATTTTTTTAATTTTTTGCAATAAAAAAGGCTTTCGCCCTCATGAATTAGCGCATGTAATATGTGCCATTATCACCAAAGTAATAGTCTTTACCATCTATTTTTTGATGTCCCTGAACAGCACGACCTGTGCTATCTGTCCAGTATGTGTAACCCCATGCATATCGCCAACCCTCATTTTGACGAACGCCGTTCACAAACCAATAGTAAGTGCCCATATAATAGCGGAATCCAGTGTATGGTTTCCCATTTTCAAACCAGTTATAGCCACCATTGGCTGTTGAATAAGATGGTGAGTACAAGTAGCCACTAGCCATCCCCTTCAAATTATAGGTGCCATTTGTACCAAAGTCATAGGCTTGCCCATCAATAATTTGAATACCCTGTAAGGCACGACCATTAGCATCAGTGTAATATTTCATACCCCAAGCTTCGCGCCAACCAGCATTCTGACGTACACCATTGACAAACCAGTAATAAGTGCCCATGTAATAGCGGAATCCAGTGTATGGTTCGCCATTTTCAAACCAGTTATACCCACCATTGGCCGTTGATTGTGATGGCGAATAAATATATCCGCTAGCTGGCTTCCCATTTTGATAGAAAATGCCGTTATTGTAACCATTGGCATTAATCGAAATTAAATTTTGATAATCAATCGAAACATCAAACGTTCCCTTTATACCAGGAAAACTAGTATTGCTATTCCATTGCCACATGCCGTAGGATTGATTCCATAAAGAACTGGCGCTTGGCTGGTATGGATATTGCGCCATCCATACACGACTATTGCCGATATATGAAAAGTTTAGGTTTGTTTCATTAACATAAGAAACGTATGTATAGGTAGAAGTATTTGTATACCCAGCAGCTTTAACTTGCGCGTTAAAGGCCGTTGCATTTGCTGTCACACTGCTGTTTTTTGTGTATGATTCTTCCAAATCATCGACCATCAACGTATCTTTTGGTAGTTCTAGTGAGGCTGCATAATTAGTGAAATACTTTGCTTCAGCTTGTGCATCAGCTTTCGATGCATACCATGAATAATGATATGCGCCAACTTGTAGGCCAGCCTCTTTAGCATTAGTAATCTGCGATTTAGCATATGGATTCTTGTATGAATCAGCTTCTGAAAGTTTAACAATTACAGCTTTAACGCCATAGCTTTGCATCGTCTTATAATCAGCAACTGAGATAGTACCATTGTTAGATGATACATCCACCACGTCCATTCTAGGTAGACCAGAAGTTCCCGCTGTGATAGCAGGAACGCCATCGTCAGCATGAACCTGATTAACAGCAATTAATGAAGCAGCAATACCCGCCACTGCAATGCTCGACCAAAAAGTTATTTTATTCATTTACACACTCCCACATATGTACACTGACCGGTGTCAGTAATTATTTTAATTATGAAAATTAGCCTTTGCGTAATCAACAACTGACATGTTTTGTTGAGAAGCTTCAGTGATAATTTTCTTGATATCGCTTGGTGCCCACTGATCCGCTGGTAATCCCGCCGCAATAAGTTTTTTACGTGTTTCAGCAATCATTTCTGATGTGACTTCAACACCTTGAACGGTTTTGTTTGGATCATAGGTTGGGCTATCCGTTGTATTCGAACTTACGGAGCTAGAAGATGATGAACTATCTGAAGATGACGACTCTGAAGATGACGAGCTTTCTGATGGACTAGAGGATGTCGTTTGTTCAGAGGAAGAACTAACAGATGAAGAACTTGATGAAGATGATTTTTCAACCGAACTACTTTTTGAAATCTTCGATGAACTTTTCGATACTTTAACTGTCGTTGACGATTTTGATGTTTTCGAAGAATCATTATTTTGATGCCCTAAGGCTATTATCCCCACAATAACAACAATGACGGCAGCAATGATACCAAATATTTTTTTCATTAATACTTCTCTCCCATAAGTAAAAAACAATTAGCAATGTTCTAACCTTAAGTACTCATTTTGACATAATACCTGTTAATTTACAATAGATTGACGGCAGCTGTTACCCAATTGTCAAAAAACTGTAGTTACCATCAATAAATTTTTTGGCCTTTGAATTTGTAACGCCAATTAAAAATAACATGGTGGGTCGCATTTCAAAATAATTAATCAAGGTATTAATATTTTTAATAGATAAATTTTGCGCTTCATCAATAAAAATGTAATCAAAATTTCGTAACTTCTTTGATTTTATTTTTTTCATAAACTGGCGAATTGGGATTATTTTCCAACCATAATTTCGTCTCAAGCTAAATTGAGTGGCATTTAATTTCCCAACATGAACAATTAAGACGGTACTGTTTTTGCTCAGTTTCTTGACTGTATCGTATAACATCAGTACTTTCCCATTCCCAGATGGTACATTAACAGCGTAGAAGCCTGACTCACTCATTTTTAAAATATTGTTTTGAAGTACTTGTTGTTGCTGGGTAAGAAGATAGTCCCCTTCTAAAAAGTCTTGTGTTTCTCGAAACGGCGAAATTAAATATAAACTGACCTTAAATAGGCTATCTAAATTTCCCACATCTATGCTACCAAAGGTTGACAAGAACTGATAAAATTCTGATGCGAAAAATAAATGCGTCGATGAAATATCTGTTGTTTCTAGTTCATCTTGTTCAGTTAATGTATAGATAATGTCTGAATCTGAGTTATACGTAAAAAGTTTAATTTCTTTAGCAACTTGTGACAAGTAGTATTTATTGTTGATTAACTGTTTTCTGACCTTTTCTTCATCGTAATTTGCTTGACTCTTGAGCTCAATATTAACTACACGATGCATCTGATCAAAGGCTAATAAATCGAATTCTTTACTGATTTTGGGCATACTGTAACCAATATAAAAAAACTTTAAGGATACCTCCTCATCCATAAAATGGCGCACTAATCGCTCAATTCCTTGCAGTTCTCTTTCACGAATTGATAGCACACCTAAATCTTTTAGATAGTGTTTGATGCTTTCAGACTCTATATTTGAAGCAATTTTTCTTAAATTAGCTGGTTTCAACATTGCGCTCACTATTTCTTTAAATGTCGCCGAATTGTGGCGTGTTCTTTTTTATATAGTACCAATAAAATATTCTAATTAAAAGTTTAAAAAAAAAAGCAGAAACGAGTGACGTTTCTGCTTGATGTGTTACTGACTAGAATTTTTCTTACGTTGTAAAATAATCACAACAACCAAAATAATGATTACGATTAATAAAATAGCACCAATTAAAATGTACAACCAACTACTATTATTAGTATTTGCTTTTACATCAACATCTGATTTGTTTAAATCTCGTGCTTGTTTTGATTTAATGGTGAAGTCCTTTGTGAATGTCCACTTTTTGACTTGCTTATTAGCTGTAGCTGTAACTTTCATTTTCAGCGTATAATCGCCAGCTTTCATTGACGTACCATTTAATGAAACAGGATACATCAAATGACTATTAGGCGCAATTTGCATATCACTTTTAATCGATGTGTATACTGGTTTCTTACCATTTTTTGAATAAATCTTGGCATCAACTGATACTTTAGACATCAAGACCGATTGGTCATTTTGAAGTTCGGCGTTAACCACATTGCGATAGTTAATTTGTCCAGGTTTGACTTGAAGTAAATTAATATTAGGATTAACCACTTTATCGGATTCCTTTAATAAGATAGCCACCGCATATGAATATTCGTTTTGAACCGTTGTGCCCTTTTTTGCCTTATCTTGATTTACTTCGCTTGATTTTTGTTGAAATGTCAAACCACCGAGTAATATACCATCAAATGATTCTTTAGGCATAGTAACATGGAAAACAACATTTTTAAACGAACTGGCAGGTATTACAATACTTGAAGGTCCTTTGACAATATCTGAAATATTATATTTCAAAGAGCTGTCATTTTTTATACTGGATTTACCATATTCGACAACACCGTTTGAATTTGTCTTAGCAGTGTTAACTCCAACTTCAACAGTAATATCCTTTTTTGTATCATTTTTTAGAGTAACAGTAATATCTTGCTGTTGACCCGAATTCATTTTTAAATTGAAGTACGTCTTTGATTTATCAATTTGATTATCTGGCATCACAGTTTTCACTGAAAAATTCATTTCGGCAGCAGTTGATTTATTATTACATACAAAAAAAGAAAACATTGCTATGAATAACGCTAGTGAAAATCCGCAAACTTTTTTAACTATCATAATTAATGTCCTCTTGAATTATTCTTCCTATTACATCATGAAGGTGTATCAGATAATGTCCATGTAAGAGTTGTTTTATAAGCATCTTCATTGATTTTTGAAGATGCCGGAACTGTCAATGAGACACTTTTATCAGCATTGTCTTGGCTTCCCATAGAATAGATCCAAGTACCAATTCCTTCTCCAGAATTAGCACTCATGACTGTGGTGTTTTCTTTACCTATTGCAACACTATTAGTATCTGCTGGATTAATTGTTTTGTCTGAACCATTACCGTTAACTACTTTCCCATTACTGATACTGATAGTAGCACCCGTTAACTTCGAGTTTGCATCATTAACGGCTGTAAAATCGTCATCTTGCTTTACTTGTAGCTTCCAGCCTGTATGTTCATTCCCCGCACGATTATCAGTAACTTGCGCAAAATTTGGGCCGGTCGTCATTGTTCCCTTATTAGAATATGATTGGGCACTTGCATAATATGTTTGCTTAGCCGATGAAATAATATTCGTACCAAAGTCAAATGATGACGCAAAATCAATTGTTAATAATCCTGATGTGCCTGAGTTTGGTTCCTTCTTGGTCACATTGTCGATTGGTGTAACAGAATTTTGGCTACCATCTGTATTTACTGGATTTGAAGGATTCAATACTGACTTTGTAGTTTCATCTTTTATAAAAGATACTTGTGCGTTTGAGTTAAGTGTAGCAGCTGATGAATCATCCGCATATACTACAGCAAGTGGCGCTGTTGCTAATCCAAAACTTGTCAATCCTGCTAAACCTAAAATTTTCTTGTTAATCATAATTCTTCCCTTTTTCTTTTCTCATTTTCTCTGAAATAGTCACCATTATAATGATGAGAGCACTGCATAATATGTATGACAACGATTGTATATGTGTTACACCTACACTTGGTAGTCGTGTAATAACTGGTATCACCCCCTTTCGAGTAGAAACATAACCAAATTGACGATCATATTCACCATTAGACACTGGTGCATTTACCAAGGTAGCCTGGTAGCCTGACTTAAGTCTATTTGATCTGTTGGTTGTTGCTTAACAGGTATATAGTCTGGCATTTGAAAACTTACTTGCGCGTTTGATTCAATTTCAGATCCCAATACGTTCAATGAGCAAATGGTCATTGAACCAGCAATTGCGAAGCCAGATAAGACACACTGTAAAAACTTTTTTGGTTTCATATATACCTCCCATATCATGGACCATCAACCAAAGTCCAGTTCAGTGTTGCAGTATAATCGCCAGCCTCTGTCACTGTATCTAAATTAGAAATTTGCATATTGTAAGAGCCATATTGCTTTTTTTCATTGTTATATTTCCAGTCAGATAATAAATTGCCAGTACCATCATCTTTCCATATCCAGTAGTTAATCCTTGCTGATATATTTGTAAAATCCTGTGAAGTCGTTATCAAACTACCTGAACTGTAGTCATTTTTAACTAATTGCCAATGGATTCCATCGGCAACTGAACCATTTTGAGACGTGAGTTGTTGAGTCAAAGCGACATTAATCTTTATTTGTGTGTTCTTTTTACCACTCACTTGAAAGTTTCCTGTCCAGTCACCCACTAAACTGGTTTCACTGCCTAACTTGTGAGAACCAAAGTCAACATCTGGAACAGATATTATTTTTGACGTCGGAGTAATTGATGTTTCGGATGGTACTGGCACGTCGCCATAAGAAGCCACTGTGTTTGTATTTGTTCGATTAATTATTTTGCTAGCTACAATATTACCTTGAAAATTGGAAGAAACTAAAGTAAACGTAGCTTTTGGTGCTAATATTGCATTAATCGCATTACTAGACGAAGGTTTCCACTCTATGTTCCCCGTGTAATTTGAGTTCTGTGCAACATCGTAAAAATTAAATAATATATTTTTATTTTCCCCATTATTTAAGTTAAGCCAACCAGTAGAAAAGTTAGTTACGCCACTCGTATCAATGGTAATAACTATCCTTTCATTATTTGCAACACCATCGATAGTTAAACTGCCCCAACTACCAAAATCAGTTGCCTTAATAGTCACATACTTGACACCCTGTTGTACTTTAACATTACTTGCATCAATTTTAAGATTGTTGTTTCCACCCGTGGAAACTGTTGTCGAGTTATTAGCAATTGCCTTGGAATTATTTTCTAAACGCGCAAATTCAGAATCAAAATTTAAATACTCATTACCTTGAGTATCTTGTCTCAATTTGTTGGGTTTTTGGTTTAACTTATAACCATTTAAACTCGGCCTACTGTCATTAATTATCTTATCTTTATAAACAAGAGATGAACCAAGAATTAATGTGTCGCTCTTAAAAGCTGCAGCATTATCACTTGATTCAATGTTTTTCTGAAGATAAGATATCCCACTATTGCCAGTTTGACTGCCCCCACTTGTTTTTAAATTTTGTGTTGCAACATTACCATTAAGGTTATTAGAAATTGAGTCAATATTTTTCGCAAAATAATTAAACTGTCCAGCAATCCCCAAAACGTTGCTATCATTAACGCTTGGAAAATCACTTTTCCAGCTTCCTGCTGCTGGTAAAATTGTATCGCTTGTTTCATCAGCTAGTTTTCGTAATTGATATGTATTTGAAGTGTGTTTGAGTTGATATGTATTTGATAACGATATTTGTCGGGATGGATAATTATTGTTGGCAGATTGCAAGAATCATCCGAACACCGCATGTTTCTGAAAGACTTTTCGTGGTGATTGCCAGTTGAGCGTTTTCATTGGCCTGGCATTAATCCAATGATTAATTTGATCTAATTCTTTCTGACTGATGGTTTCAATTTTGCGTTCTTTTGGGATAAAACGACGGACATATCGATTTAGCACTTCATTACTACCACGTTCTTCTGGTGAATATGGGTGTGCAAAATACATCGGTATGCCTAGCTGTTCTTCTATTTCATCATATTTTGCAAACTCTCGACCGTGATCAACTGTAATTGATTTAGCATTTTTTATACCCTTGAAAAACCTAATAATAGCTGGTGTCACTGCCTGACTATTGCGCCCACTGACATGTCTCATGATATGTTGTCGACTCAATCGTTCTGTGATGGTCACTAAAACATCGCCACGTGTTTTACCAGATTGCATCGTATCAACTTCAAAATGACCAAATTCTTGTCTTAATTGGACAGCTTTTGGTCGTTTTTCAATTGAACGGCCATGAGCAAAAACACGTCTACGGCCGTCAGATTGACGTTTACGTCGAATACCTTTATCAGGTAAATCTGATAACTTAATTTTAAGCAAACCATGATGAATCCAGTTGTAGATGGTCTTGAAAGCAATGCCCAATACATGAGCAGCCGTTTCTGGTGACCACTTCAAGATACCAATGTGATGGTTCAAAAAAGCTGATATTTCAGGTGTTAGGGTCGGATGGCGACCGTGTTTGTGCCGATTACACTGGGCTAAATGATGAGCCTGTTGTGCATTGTATGGTTTAATTCGATTTAACTCGTAGGTAATAGTTGCAGGAGAACGCTTTAAGAAACGGGCTATTTCTCGAGTTGAATGATTAAGTTTGATCATTGTTTCAATGACAGAACGTTCGTGAGCTGATAAACTAGAAGACATAAGCTGCAGATCCTTTATGGTTGATTTTAGTCAATTACCATTAAAGTCTCTGCAGTTTTTTTATGCAAGGTGTTCGGTTTAATTTTACAATCTGCCTGTTACATAAACTAATGGTGGCCAAAATTAATATTCCAGCTATAAATAGCAGTCTTTTTTTTAACATATTTTCCTCCTTTCTGACAAAATCAAACGATTATCATTATATCAGTTACAATTTAAAATGAATATAACAAAAATGTTTCTTTTTTTACATGTACTGGCTTTCACAATCAAGGGGATGAAAGTGTACAAAACCACTTTCCCACCTCACCATTATTTAATTAGTATATTTACCATTAATTGCACAGATTGTACAGAATATCTAATAATCAAATTAGAACATACAATTATTCTAATGTAATGATATCCAAGTCATTTCACTTGACTTATTAGCAAATAGATGTTAAATGATATTTATTTCACAAATAGTTTAACGCATAATTCAAATAAAAAAAACCTAATCTTCACATCAGAAAAGGTTTTTTCTAAACATCTTTTGCTTCATTAAGACACTATGCTATTCAAAAATGATTGCAACGCCTCGCGCCAACTCAAAATCTCAAATCCCGTCGCCTTAGCCTTATCCAAACTCATAACAGAATGCTTTGGTCGGTATGCTTTTTGTGGAAATTCTGCGCTAGTTACTGGGGCAACTTCAACGTCTGTATCTTTCAAAATTTCCCGAGCAAAGTCAAACCACGTGGCAATACCGTCATTAGACAAATGATAAATACCATAGGCGGCCTTGGTATCTACCAAATGAAGCATAAACTCAGCCAAAGTACGTGTCCAAGTTGGCCGTCCCAGTTGATCGTTCACAACTGTCAACTTGGGGTGCGTGGCAGCCAAGCGTTGCATGGTGTATACGAAGTTATTGCCAAACTCACCAAACACCCAACTTGTGCGAACAATATAGGCATCTGCGCCACTTTCAGTAACAGCTAATTCACCGGCTAGTTTAGCTCGTCCGTAAGCGTTTTGAGGGTTGACCGCATCTGATTCGAGGTATTCACCTTCGTTTGTGCCATCAAAAACATAGTCTGTTGAAACGGCAACCAGCTTCGCCTCGTATAACTTAGCAGCATCAGCAACGTTTTTAGTCCCATCAACGTTAACCTGCCAGTTTAACTCGCGCCCGTCATCCTCGGCTAGATCAACTTTTGTATAAGCCGCCGCATGCAAAACAACATCCGATTGCTCTTGTTCAAACGCTGATAACACAGCCGCGCTGTTCGTAATATCAAGCTGTTTTGAATCAAAAGCGACAAAATCTAGTCCACGCTCGCGCAATAACTTTTGTAATTCTTGCCCTAGTTGACCATTAGCACCTGTAATTAAAAATTTCATTCCAATTCTCCCTCATAGACAAAAAACTCACATGGCGTGAGTTTTAATTTTATTGATTATTCTGTGCGTACTTGGCTTCAACTTCATCTTTTTCAGATTGCCACCAAGATTGGTTGTCTTTGTACCACTGGATAGTGTCGGCTAAGCCAGTTTCAAAATCAGTGTACTTCGGTGTCCAACCCAACTCTTCGCGAATTTTTGTGGCATCAATTGCATAACGCAAATCGTGTCCTGAACGATCTTGGACAAAGTCGAAGGCATCTTCAGCTTTACCCATATCTTTCAAAATAGCGCGCAATACTGTGATGTTATCTTTTTCACCATCAGCACCAACCAAATACGTTTCGCCAATTTTTCCCTTAGTCAAAATTGCCCAAACTGCAGTCGCATGGTCATATGTATGAATCCAATCACGGACGTTTTTACCGTTTCCATACAACTTTGGCTTAATTCCGCTGATAATATTCGTCACCTGGCGTGGGATGAATTTTTCAATGTGTTGGTATGGACCATAGTTGTTTGATGTGTTTGAGATAGTAGCTTGCAAGCCAAACGAACGTACCCAAGCACGAACTAACAAATCAGAACTAGCCTTTGTTGATGAATAAGGACTTGAAGGACGGTATTGTGATTCTGGTGTGAACTTTTCACCGGCACCTTCACCATGCCCTGGCAAATCTTCACGCAATGGCAAGTCGCCATAAACTTCGTCAGTTGATACATGATGGAAACGCTTATTATACTTGCGTGCTGCTTCAATTAAGGTATATGTACCAATAATGTTTGTCTGTACAAACGGGGATGGGTCTTTTAATGAATTATCGTTATGACTCTCAGCAGCATAGTGGATCACGGCATCGGTTTCAGATACCAATTGATCAACCAATGGCGCATCAGCAATGTCGCCAACCACTAATTTCACGCGGTCTTCAGGCAAACCTGCTAAGTTTTCCTTGTTACCAGCATAAGTTAATTTATCTAAAACTGTCACAAAAACATCAGGATGTTCTTCGACAATGTAACGGACAAAGTTCGCCCCGATGAAGCCGGCACCACCCGTTACTAAAATATTCTTATATTCAGTCATGAATGTTCTCCTATTACAATTGCTCTTTTGTTAGTGGTACAACATCTTTTAGCAAAGGATGATTTTTGTCTGCTTCACTTACTTCGGCATTTTCGACATCATGCCATTCAATGCCCAAAGCAGGATCTGCGTAATTCACAAAGGCGTACTTTGGCTTTAAATCAAGTGCCCAGTAGTCATTGACTAAGTATGAGTATGATACCGTTTCACTCAATACTTGGAACCCATTAGCCACACCGCGTGGTACATAAATGCCCTTACTGGCATCAATAACCGTTTGGTAGACATGTCCAAACGAATCACCTTCGCGTAGGTCAACCCAAGATCCCAACACACGACCATTATCAGCCACAGAAATGTACTTATCCCATGGTTCAGCATGCAGGCCACGTAACACACCCTTTCGTGATAAGGACACGTTATTTTGCAACTTGTCCTCTTTAAAGAAAGACTCTGGAAAACCAAGCGGTAACATCTTTTCTTTTTGGAAGTTTTCCTTAAACCAACCACGATTATCACCGTGAACAGGAATATCGAAAGCAATCATCCCCGGAATAGCTGCAATTGGCTGTGCTGCCAATTTTTTCTCAAAAAATTCTTCAGTCATGTAAACGCCTTATTCCCCTTCTTCATCAACAATTCTGAGCAAGTATTGACCGTAATCATTCTTTTTCAATGGTTGTGCCAACTTTTCTAATTGTGCAATATCAATATACCCCATACGGTAAGCAATTTCTTCTAACGAAGCAACTTTTAAGTTTTGTTGTTTTTGAATCGTTGCAATGAAGGAAGAAGCTTCGAGGAGTGAATCGTGTGTTCCAGTGTCAAGCCAAGCATACCCACGGCCCATGACTTGAACATCCAAATCGCCACGGTCTAAATAAGATTGGTTAATATCAGAAATTTCAATTTCACCACGCTCTGATGGTTTAACATTAGCAGCGATTTTCACGACATCGTTGTCATAGAAATAAAGACCAGTTACGGCGTAATTGGATTTTGGCTGTTCTGGTTTCTCAACAATGGACAAAGCCTTGCCTTCCTTATCAAATTCAACCACACCAAAACGTTCCGGATCCTTAACTTGATAACCAAACACTGTGGCACCAGATGTTTTCAGAGCGGCTTGTTGTAACTTCTCTGATAGCCCTGCGCCATAGAAAATATTGTCACCTAGCACAAGAGCCACAGCGTCATCACCGATAAAGTCCGCGCCAACAATGAATGCATCTGCCAAACCGCGAGGCTCTTCTTGAATCGTATATTCGATATTTAAACCAATTTCATGACCATTACCAAATAGTTCTTCAAAGCGCCCAACGTATTCGGGTGTTGAAATTAGCAAAATATCCTTAATACCAGCCAACATCAAAACAGACAATGGATAATAAATCATTGGCTTGTCATAAATCGGCACCAACTGCTTACTTGTTGCCTTGGTGATTGGATAAAGTCTCGTGCCGGAACCTCCGGCTAGGATAATGCCTTTCATTTTTCTCTCCTTATATATGCTAACGCATTTTACATCAAAGAATGGTGTCCATTAACTTAGTTCGAACCAAGCGTCTTTTCTTTCTTCAGAAAGTCAACTGGGATTGCGCATGTTCGTCCGTGGATTGACAGGTTTTTCACTGTCTCGCCATTAATGCACTGTGTGTCCTGCGCCAATGATTCCTCACCTGAAAATAATTCTGTCTCTAAGCTCGCTAATTCCTCATCGTTCATACCAAACTTAATTCCCAGAACCATCCATCGTGATGCTTGGCGAACTTCACTAATACTTTGTGAATCCATACGCTCATTGATAATTTTTCTCAAACCAGCAATTAGCGTCTCTTTCTCTTGTTCATTTTTTTGAAGCTTAATAATTTCTATCACAGTTGTATATGAGCTATTAAATAGTCGACCTATATACATTGCCTTGAGCTTGGATTGCTGTGCCAAAGACCATTTAGGAGATGCCTCGATAATATTGAATACTTCTGATAAGATGTTGAGATATTTCCAAGGTTCATTGTAGGTATAACTTGAACTCTTACCCAGATTACCGAAATCTTCTCGTTGATTCCAATAATAGTAATCTTTATCCGCTAAGATAGAAATCTTTCTTGAAACAGAGTAGGCTTTCATATTGAAAACCTGATCCTCCTCGACTGGAATGTAACTACTGTCAGGGAATCTTACATCATATTGATTTAACATTGCCCGTCGATACATCTTATGGGGTGCCAATGTACTGAGAATATGATCCGTTATAATGCTTGCATCTTTAATGTTCTTACCATTCTTAAAGGGAACCTGTGTGCCGTTGTACATTTTGCCTTCAGCGTATTTGCCAATAATTACATCAGAATCGTCACCAGCAAAGTTATAAAATGTCAACAACGTATCGTCTGCTAAATTATCATCTTGATCCATAAGCATGATGAATGTCCCACGAGCCTTTGCTATCCCATGATTTCTTGGAATGCTTGGATACCCATGATTCTGCTCTTCAACAACTATTCGCAAATGCTTAAGTTGACTCTCATATTCCTGAATAATATCTAATGGCTTGGTACTCTTATCGTCAACAATAATTATCTCAAAATCATCTTGGTTCATTGTCTGTCTGACCAGAGAATCGAGTGCTTTTCTGATGTAATTTCCAGCATTGTAGTGTGCTATAACAACTGATACTTTGTATTTGTCAAAATCCATTCCTATATTCTCACTCCTCTCTTGATTAATCAGACAAATAACCAATCATTAATTTTAATTATACATTATAGTTTGGATTCTCAAGTAGTAAACACTTTGTATTAAATTTTTTAAGATATTATTTTTGATTCTCTGAAAATACTTTTGAGAATAGTCAGCAATTGTACCCAAAAAGGTGTCATCATTGAAAATATAATACTATTGTTTCTGTATGTTCTTGTAAGAATGATAGCCTCAACGCTAATAACATTGCTTTATATTTACGTTATTAAGTATACCTACTTATAGAACCAAAATTTATTTTATTTCGACTACCTATCTTTGAACAATTGTATTTCATTAGTTGACATTAATCTCTCTCGTATAAATCTCTCGTGTAAACTTTATCTTCAACATCTAATAAACTATCATCCCAACGGTTAGCCACAATAATATCGGATTCTTTTTTAAAAGTATCCAAATCAGAAATAACTCTAGAATTGAAGAATGATTTTTCTTTTAATGTTGGTTCATAGACAAGAACTTCAATACCTTTGGCCTTAATACGCTTCATGACACCTTGAATAGAGGATGCACGAAAATTATCACTGCCTTCCTTCATTGTTAAGCGATAAATACCAACTTTTGTTGGATTTTTTTGAATAATCTGATTGGCGACGAAGTCCTTACGAGTTGTGTTTGAGTCCACAATGCCTTGAATAATGTTATTTGGAACATTTTCAAAATTAGCTAGTAATTGTCTTGTATCTTTTGGTAAGCAATATCCGCCATAACCAAATGATGGATTATTATAATGCTTACCAATTCTGGGATCAAGTCCAACACCATCAATAATATTTTTACTGTTTAACCCACGTACTTCAGCATAGGTATCTAGCTCATTAAAATAAGCAACTCTCATAGCAAGGTAAGTATTTGCAAATAATTTAATGGCTTCAGCCTCAGAACTATCAACAAATAGCTGTGGTGTATCTTCTTCATATGAACCTTCAGCCAGTAAATTAGCAAACTGATGGGCTCTTTCAGAATCCTCACCGAGAATAATTCGAGAAGGATGCAAGTTATCATAAAGCGCCTTACCTTCACGTAAAAATTCTGGAGAAAAAATAATATTTTCAGTACCATATTTTTCTTTAGCAAAAGATGTGAACCCTACAGGAATTGTTGACTTAACAATCATTAGTGCCTGTGGATTTGTTTCAAGCACTTCCTGGATAACTGATTCAACAGCACTAGTATCAAAATGATTAGTCTCAGTATCATAATTTGTTGGTGTTGCTATAACAATAAAATCTGCGGTACTATAGGCTTCTTTCCCGTTGATTGTTGCCTTTAAATCTAATTGTTTGTTAGCTAGAAAATCTGAAATTTCTTTGTCTTGAATTGGAGAAATTCCTTTATTTATTAAGTCTACTTTTTCTGAGATAATATCAACAGCAGTGACCTCATTATGTTGCGATAACAAAGTAGCTAATGATAATCCAACGTATCCTGTTCCTGCAACTGCAATTTTCATTTTTTCTCCCTTTTATATAAATTAAACGTTGTACTTCTTAATATTTTTGGTGTGCCAAAAATAAAATTCAAAGCACGAAATGATTATAATAAAATTATATTTTTAATATCTCACTCACCTTCTTTAACGTTTTTAATAATCATCTTTCTATGATCTTCTTAATTTAGTATTTTATTCACCAATTTTTCAGAAGATATTACTATTGAGCAACAACTCATCAACAATTTATTTTTAATTTCGTCAACATTAGTTAACAATTTTAACCGTTTGTAGTGAAAAAACACAAACCAAGTTTTTTTTAATTTTTCTTAAGAAGCATACGTACCAAATACTTGAAGTTACCATTTAAAATACTACTTAATATAACAAATAGGCTCATTGTCAAAAGCCGAATAACTATATCCAATATTAAATTGTTTACTTTCAGATATTTATCACAGAACATAAATAGAATATAAAGAGCTGAAGCTGCCAAAATAGGTATATATATTTTTTTCAGCATCGGCAGTAATGAATCGTCAAAAGCACTTTTCATAACCATGTATAAAACAATTACTGTATTTAGTGTAAAAGCTATGGTTAAGTAAAAGGCTATAGAGACAATACTATGCTGCAGTACTCCTAGCACAATAGCTGTCACTATTAGCCCCGCAGATATTATTCCAGTCATAAAAAGCCGTGATGTCATATTTCTCACTTGAAATATTGTACCTGCTGTAATGTTCAAAACCTGTGCCCAAATCGACAGTGATAAGATTTCAAATGGTCTGATTGCATTTATCCATTGGCTACCATACAGAACTATAATGATGCTTCTTGCAGAAAACGATAGAAACACTGATAATGGAAATACAAAATCTGATAATATACCCTGTACTTTTATATATAAGTTTTTAATAGCACGTACGTCATCTTGATAATCTGACATAATTGGTAGTAGTACAGGATTTAAAATTCCACCAAGCATTGATGAAGGGTACATCAATAACCGATATGATTTATTATAACTTCCTACATCACTAGCCGTTAGATATTTTCCAATTAGTAATTCATCCAAGTTACGTGAAAAATAATTAACTATATTAAATCCCAGTTGATTTACAGTAAAATGAAAAACTTTCCGAACTGGCGATGCTTTCATATAAAAAGTAAATCTCAAAGAAGATCTACTAACATTTAGAAAGAATAAAATACTAGAGGTCACAATAGTATTTATTAACAATGCATAAATACCACCTCCCTGCAATGCAATTACAATCCCTACCATCCCTCCGCACGTAGTAGCTAACAAAGAATTTACATTCATAATTTTAAACATTTTACCTTTAGATAATACGGCATTTGGCACTATTATAGCTGCATAAAAAAATACAGCTATAGATAAAATCCAAGTATAATGAGACATATTTTTAATATGATATTGTTGCTGTAATGGTATTCCCATTAAACCAAACACTACAGCTAATGATATTGCGACATAAATTGAAAAATTAAACAACAATTGAATATCATATGCACTTAATAACTTATTTTGTATAATAGCAGGCCCTAACCCCATATCAGAAAGTAACTGAAAAAAAACTATAAAGACAGTTAGTATTGCAACAATTCCATATACACGAGGAGATAATAATCTAGATAAAATCATGTCTAATAGCAACATAATAAATATGTTCCCAAATTTTCCAATAAACGTATATACCAATCCTTTTTTAATTAATTGGTTCATTTTTTTCTACCTTCATAAATGATTTTAATAAACTTAACGGTATTCTCTTAACATATATAAGTTCTTTCACACCATGAATCGAATAATTAATCCATTTCTTAGAATGCTGTTGAAATGTTGTGTTGCTAGATTGATCTTCTAAATGCAATACACTTAGTTCGCTAATATAATACATTTTCAATCCTGCCTTTTTTACACCTATATGGAGTATAGGCTCTTCAAAATACAAAAAGGTTTTATTATATAAACCTTCAAAATGTTTGAAAAATTCCTCTGTTAAAATAAAAGATGAGCCATGAAGGTAATGAGAGTTATCTAAAGTTTGAGTAGAAGTTTTACTATTCTTTGTTTCAATTTTGGGATTCGACGAGCGATGTATTTTTTTCTTCATTTTAGAAAAAAATCCAAAACTAGAGAGCCCCAACTTCAAACGCCATAAATTTAATAACAATAGATATAAATGTAAAGTTTGAGTATTTCCAGACGTTGGATTTTGATTCATACCTTTTTTATCTAAAATAGCAGTTCCGACAACAGCCACATCATTTGGTAATATATACTTAGTTAAATCGAAAATATAATTAGAATCTTCCAAAAACACATCACTATTTAGCACAAGAATATTAGCACAATTTTGATCTCTTAAAAATTTAATACCAATATTATTTCCTCGAGAAAATCCGACATTTACTTTAGATTGAATGATATAAACATTGGAAGAATTCATAAATTGCTTTGATAATATCTGAGCTGAGTTATTGGTTGAACCATTATCAACAATCACAATAGGCACCTTGACTGATTGCTTCAAAATATACTCTAAACACTCAATTGTTACTTCGTAGTTATTATAATTTAATACTACTATGCCTAATTTTTCTAAAATCATACATTCACTTTCTCCATTATTTAATTAAAGACCTATATAATGAATCATATTCAAAAATCCTGAACTTAATCTATATCCACCCATGAAGATAAACATAGCTATGAAATATACAGCAAACGTTGGAAAAATATATTTCTTCAGGTAATTTTTATCTACAAACACTATTGATAGAATTATCAACATACCAACTATACCTTCTCTTAAAATACGATCATATTGGGAACTAATCATCACTAATGGCATACCAATTAAGGTAACACATGTATAACTGAAAAGTACGCGCATATTACCATCCAAAATTACTTGAGATTTTTTTGTGATATGGAATACTAATAGAAAAAAGCTTAGAAAGCTCAAGACTAGAAGCATCGAAGATATAGATACTCCGTTAAAGTAAATAGTTGTCACATTATTAGCAACTTCTTCATTATCAGAAATAGATTGAATCAGAGTAGTTAGACTACCCATAATACCAGCCATCGAAGAAAGTGCAACGATAAAACTAACAATTAAAAATATTAAAGAACACCACTTTAACCTACTAACATTCCATCTGTTGGAAAGCATAAAATGAATTGGCAAAATTAAGAAAAAGATATAGCCACTTGTATGGAATCCTGTTCCTAAATAAATTAACATACAGGATAATACATAGCTCTTAATATTATTTGTCTTTAGAAACGATACTGCCAATAACACTAAGGCCATCATAGTGAACGATCTCACCTGAACCGTTTCTACAAAAAAAGGAAATAGCGCAAATAGTAACCAAAAGAACTTATCATTGGTTGTTAGTCTTCTAATAGCAATAAACAAAATAATAAAAGTGCAAAAAATTAGAATGAATCTAAATTGAACGTACGTTAGATTAAATTTTACTGCTACGTTTGCAAAATACTGATAGAGCCACTCAAAGCGCGAAACATACCCTAGGTATCTATTATTATATTCAGTCTCATATGCTTGATAGTCTACAGTTGTGGCGGGGTCAGGATTCCCACCCAAATAAATAAGAATTATAACTATAGGTATAGATATCCATAATTTTCTTTCTTTAACAAAATTAAAAAGAAGAAGCAGTCCAATATTTATAATATATAGCAATTATCTAGACCTCAACATTTTCTTCAGTTCATTTATTTCTTTATCTACTAAGCTATCCTTTTCTTTGTTTTGATCATGTTTTCTAAAATCCGCAATATTCCTAGGAGCTTTTTCTTTAATATGTCTTCCTCTGGCACTTTTCTGCTTAAACTCCTCTAAGCTCTTCGAATAATAGTGGTTTATTCTAAATTTCTGCTTAGGAGCGGGGGTCGCTGAAAAGAAATCGGTACTGGGATAATCCCATATTCTTTCACGATTCTCATCAATTGTCTTGCCTAATACATCTACCCAATGAGGTATTTTCATACGAAGATATCTTTCAGGTCGAACAATTGGTTTATAGTCCGCAATAAAATCATCACTAGCATGCCACTTAAATCTTTCAAGAACAAGACCTGGTTCTCGATGTTTTTTACCCGAAGATCCAAAAACCATCCACCCTAATAACAATTGAGAGGTAAAAAAAGATGTCTTTTTCAAAAAATCCTTTATATTCTCTTCGCCAACTGATACTAAAAATTCGTCAGCATCTAAAATTGCTAACCAATTTGTATCCTTATAGTGATTTACCATAGTAGAAATATAAGCTGGTATTTGTTTCTTCGCCCCCTTTACGTAGACGTAGCTAACTATCCCTTTATCAATATAAGGTTGTAAGACTTCCAAAACATCATCTGTTGATTCATTATCGAATATATAGAAATGTTCTACACCAATTAATAAATGATATTCAATCCATTCTTGAATGTACTCTCTCTCATTTTTTATGATTATTGCCGCACTTAAAAAATATTTCCTTTGACCGGTAGTAATTATTTTTCGTAATACTGAAAAATTTTTAATTAATAAAATATAATGTTTGGCTATTGCTCGAATATTGAACTCTGATGCCGATGAACGATGTTTCACTATTCTTAAATCATTTTTATCATTCATTAATATTTTCTCCTTAAAGAATGCTTATTAAGTTACATTCTTCCCACTGCCTTAATAAAAGAAACAACCCTAATCTTATTTAATGTTATATTGGGGGCCAAGTACTTCCAAGCTAATACGCGCTTTATTAGGTTTCTTGAATACTTCAGCGTTTTGAAGTGATCAAAATAATACCTTGGACCACCTTCATCATTGAGCTCTGGATGTTCTTCATCAATCCACTTTAAAAGCAGTAGGCTGTCATTTTCTAATCGCTCTACGGTCGATAATAATAACCTAATCCTCTGTAAAATACTTTTACTAGAGTGAGAAGCCCCCACTACATTATTTTCATGTTGTCTATAGTATAGTAATGGTTCGTCTATTTCAATTAATTTCCCCGTTGTAGAAATTATTAAGCCAATAAATGAGTCATGCATGTTAATTTTATCAATGACACTTTCTGTCAGATTTGACAGTATATTCTTAGTATTGATATTTATGGCAAAAGCAGCACCTGTAACACGATAATTCCAAGAGAGGTATTGATAATCAGCATTTCTCGACCAATCATACATTTCTGACATTTTAACATTTGTGGATATTCCAAATTCATCAGCTATCCATAAATCTGAGTATAATCCAACTGCCTTATTTTGATCGGTTTTTTTTAATGAATCATAATGTGCAAAAAAACGTTCTACTTTATTTTGAGGCCATATATCATCCTGATCACTAAAAAAATAAAGGTCTGCTTCTGGAGCGCTATTTAGTAGATAAAAAAATGATTTTTTCACACCTAGATTATCGGTTACTTTATTTAAAATAACGACATTGTTATTAGCAGATAACTTATTTAAAATATTTTCTGTACCATCCGTTGAACCATCATCCCTCACAAGTATCGATAAATCAAATAATGTATTCATTCCTCTCTGACACAAAATGGAATTAATTTGCTCCTCAATGTATTTCTCTCCATTGTACGCTGACATCAAGACGACTACTTTTTTCATTAATTAATCTCCCGTATGCTTTTATTTGGTCTTAATACAATTCCTGAAATTATTCCATAAAAAAAATGAGCAATTTTACCAAAAGAATGTTCTTCAAATATTGAATAGAGTAATTGTGATCCAAGGGTAATAAAAACATCCTTATGAATACCTTTTATTTTTTTACGATGAATTTTTAATAACCAGATATTGTTTCGTCCAATATAGTAACGTCGACTCGCACTATGATTAGATAGAAAAAAATTTTTTCCAGCTATCTTTTTGCGTGTTTTATTTCCTACTCTATGCTCCAAAACAACGTTATTTAATTGAACAATTTCATATCCTCTCTCAATTAATCGAAAACTAAAATCCGTATCAACAGCATCAATAAAAAAATCTTCTCGCATCCCCCCAACAGATTCCAAAGCTTCCATCAATATATAACTTCCAGAGGCAATTGGTTTAGCAGCTCTTCTAAATCTTTCTACTGTAGTTTTTCCTCTTGGAAAGTCAACGTCAATTCTGTTATTTTGACGCTGATACGTTCTTGGTTCCAAATAACGTTTTGTATTTAAATCTAAGACTCTGGGAACTAACATACCAAATCTTTCGGCGATTTTAGTGTCTGTCATAGTTTTTATATATTTATCTGGAATTTGAGAGTCTTGGTCAAACAAAAATACTCCATTAGCACCATTTTTTTTCGCAAAAATGATGCCTTCATTTTGAGCCTTAGCAATCCCTTGGTTAGTTGATAATTGAATTACAAAAATTTTATCTGAAGTTAGAGCTTCTAACTTTGAATTAGGTTCTCCATTATTTACCAAAACGACACTACTTTGTTGTAAAACCAATTTTGATATTAGTCTTTCTAAATCTAATATCACAGGATTAAAAGTTACAACTATTGACCATGTGATATTTTTTACCATAATGTCCATCCCCACTTATGCATGTATTTATACAAACTCTGCAGCATTATCCAGATGTACCTTATATCTCGTCCATTTGCTCTTTCCCAACTATGTATAACACTTGCTGTGGGAACAAACATGGCAGAAGAAATTTCGTTTATTTTTCTAGTCAAATCAGTATCTTCATAATACATAAAGTAGCGTTCATCAAATCCCCCTACTGCTTTAAAAATATCAGTTCTAACAAGCATAAAGGAACCTGAAGCATTTTCGATAGGCAAAATGTGATTGTACCCTGATTCTAAGTTGATGAATTTCTCTTGACGTTTTCGCAATATCTTTTTACCAGCGAAGCGAATTGCAGCATCTAATACAGTAGGTTGATTTCTAAATAAATATTGGATACTACCATCTTCATTCAAAATTAGTGGCGACAGTAACCCAACATTTGGATTTTCATTCATATAATTAATCATAATTTGTAGAGATTGACTATTCTTAATCTGTATGTCAGGATTAACAATAAAATGATATGTTGATTGAAGTCTATTTAAAACAACATTATGTCCAAATCCAAATCCCCTATTTTCAGAAGCAACTATCTCTATTGACTTGTGCTTTATACATTTTACAATTTCCAGAGTTTTATCCGTGGATTCGTTATCTACTATGTATATTTTATATGGAAAAACATCGTCTACTGCTGTAATTATTGAAAGTATTGTATTTTTGATTTTATCCTGATTGTTATAAGTCACAATCGTGAATGATAAAGAAACGTTGTGTTCCAATTGCCATGGTCTCCTACTTCTTAATTAGATAATTAAAAACCAAACTCTGAGATACATTTATAACTCTTTTCCATTTTTAACTACTCCATTATCTGCTTTCTTGTCATCTATTACTGTTTCTTTAAACACACCGTCACGCTTCAAAACAGAAACAAACGTTTCCACAGTCAACAACATATCTACTCTAAAACTCAGGTGTGCAGCGTACTTTGCATCATAAGTTGCCTTATCTTCATCAGAAAGATTATTTCGCCCGTTAACTTGTGCTAATCCTGAAATACCTGGTAATACTTGATCGGCACCGTTCTGCTTTCGCAAAGACAATACCTTTTCATCAGTCCTAGCCAGTGGACGAGGTCCGATAAAGCTCATATCACCCTTAATAATATTCCATAACTGTGGTAATTCATCTACTGATGTTTTTCGAATAAGCATACCAAACGGTGTCACATAACTTGTAATGTCTTCAAAATCTGAATTTGCTTTTACTGGTGCTTTGTTAGTCATTGAACGAAATTTATATAATGCAAAAGGCTTCGAATTTCTACCGTAACGTTCCTGAATAAATAAAACGGGGCCTTCCGAAGTCAGTTTAATAATAATTCCAACAACGATTAATGGAATTAATAAAATGATTAACATGGGTATTGCAAGCAACAAATCAAGCAATCGTTTAACAACTTTTCTATAAACCAATAGTTCTCTCCCATCTCCCAATATATGATTATCGCTTAAACCTTAGTTTCCCCATAGCCGTAACCATATCCATAGCCGTAACCAGCACCCCCCTTCTTTCTACGTTGCTGGTCATTATAAATAAATCCAAGTACCGGTGCTTCAGCAATCTTCAAAATTTCGTGTGTTCGCTGTATGGCACCTCTATTTGTTTTCCCACCATTAACAACAATGGCCACACCATCCATTTTTGTCATCAATACTTGTGCATCTGTAACCATCAAGAATGGCGGAACATCAAATATGATTATGTCGTAGTGTGTTTTCAACTGGCTAATTAAGTTCGTCATACGACCTGATCCCAAGAGTTCCGCTGGATTAGGTGGTATTGGCCCTGATGGCATGACGTTGAGATTATCCATTGAGGTGCGATGAATAATTGACCCAACCTCTTTCTCTGAATCGCCAAGATAATTCGTTAGTCCGCTGGCGTTTTTATTTAATCCAAATGTCACAGCCACCGTAGGACGGCGCAAGTCGGCATCGACTAGCAAGACTTTTTTACCTTGTTGCGCGTAAGCAACAGCTAGGTTAGCCGTCACCGTTGATTTACCTTCTGAAGGTAGTGCCGAAGAAATCAATAGCGTTTTGATCTCACCTTTCGCCACTGAGGCGAATTCGATATTCGTACGTAAGGTACGGAACTGTTCTGACACAGGATTTTTTGGTTCTGCTGCGGTAATTAAGCGAGCGCCTTTGGTCATTGTCTCAACAGACAGACCATCTTTACCAACAGCTCGTCCTTTATTAAAAAAACTCATTCTGCTCTCCTAATTTTTAATCGCGATCCAAACGGCTCAAACGTGACCGTGGTGTTTTATGATTCTCTGGCTTAGCAATTTCTACCTTGGGTGACATACTGAAGTGCTTAATTGGCTTAACATGACCAATGATACCAAGGTTCGTCATACCAAACGCTTCTGAAATCTCATCCGGCGACTTAATGGTTGTATCAGATAATTCTTTAACAAGCATATACAAAAATGTTAATCCACCAAGTACAACAAAACCAGCCAAAGTAAATAACTTAACATTTGGTGCAACTGGTTGTTTATTTGCCTTCGCAGAATCAATGATCGAAACGTTATTAATCTTCATAAAGCCACCAATCTTATCTTTAAACGCATCGGCAACTTCATTGGCCACATCAGCAGCTAACTTAGGATTTTTGGCTTTGACATTAATTGAAAAAACTTGCGAATTGGTTTGGTTACTGATTGAAATCATGCTTTTTAGTTCTTCAACGCTTAGATTGTATTTTGTCTTCGTTGAAGGCTTTGTAATTTTTTTCTTAGCTGGTGTTACCAATCGGCGTGTCCCGTCAGCTAATGTTTCATACACAGCATCTTTTGCTTCTTGTACAACAATTGGTGCTGGATTTTTTAATTCTTTTGATACTGCTCCTAGCACGTTACTAGAAATAATCAAATTCTTATATGTATTAATCAACTGCACGTCAGCCTGTTGATCCGACAAGTTAGCAGTGGCGGTACTCGTGTCATCAGCCGATCGGTTAACCAACATGCTTGTTGATGCACTGTAGGTGGGTGCAATAACAAACTTAGCAATGCCAAACCCAGCAGCTGCACCAATGATTGCCATCACAACAATTGAAAGGAAGTGTTTTCGAATAATCTGCCATAATTGACGTAGTTCAAGAACATTATTCATAGTTCATTAATCTCTCTATTCTTTAAAATTTACTAAAAAACTTACGTTTAACAATTGGTTCTGGAACCAAGCTTGTGACATTATCACCATCAAGAATTGCTTCAGCGTTAGTCTCAAACAATTCTTGATAGTCCCGTCCCAGTTGTTTCTCTAATTTTGCCATGGCCTCAGCCATCTCATAATCACGATTCGGCAAGTCATGCGCATCAGAAACAAAAACATGAGCCAAGTTATGCTTAATAATTTCTTCGGCAAACTTCTCAACTTTTTTACCAAAGGTACCTACATAGGAGCTTGCTGTCACCTGCGCCACCGCACCTGATTCAATCAAATCAAACAAAATACTTGGTGTAGACATTATTTTAGTATTTCGCTCAGGATGAGCAATTTCTACAGTAATACCACGCTGCATGATTTGAAAAATCATATCTTTGCTATATGTAGGAACATCATCATCTGGAAACTCCAGTAGAAGATAGCGGTTACTTTCATCAGCAAACAAAATATCATCATCATCCAAAGCCTGCAATAAGCCGCCATTGATACGTACCTCCTGCGAAGGAAATACTTGGAGTCCAATATCATTCTTATCTAAGTGCTTTTGGAATTCTGATGTTAGTCTGATGACATCATCTTTATGGTTCACGTACTGGCCATTCATATGATGAGGCGTCATTAAAGCAGCCTTAATTCCACCATCTACAGCTTCCTTGGCCATACGTATAGAAGCCCGCAGAGACTTGGAACCATCATCTATGTTTGGTAATAAGTGACTATGTAAATCTATCAGCATATTTTTCTCCCATAATAAAAAGGGATTGCCCGCAAAAAGAGCAAAATCCCCAATCCCCGTTATTCAACTGTAGCATACAAAACATTACATAAAAATGACAATTATGAGTAACGTTTATCATGCTCCGGATCCTGACTTGTCAAAATCTTCGGACCGTCTTTCGTAATCGCTAATGTGTGTTCGTATTGTGCCGACCATGAACCGTCTGCTGTTCGTACTGTCCAGCCATCAGCTTCTGTATGGTCAGTTTCAACCTTCCAGCCACCTAAGTTAATCATTGGCTCGATGGTAATGACCATCCCCTCACGCAAACGCACACCATGACCTGGTTTACCATAATGCGGTACATTTGGTTCTTCATGCATTGTTGGTCCAACACCATGCCCGATATATTCACGCACATCCCCGTAATGGTGTTCAACTTCAGTGTATTGCTCAATGGCATTTCCAATATCGCCAACGCGATTCCCAACAATCGCTTGATCAATACCCAAATACATCGCTTTTTTGGTTACATCCATCAGCTTTTGAACCTCTGGTGTTACCTCGCCAACAGCATAAGACCATGCTGAATCAGATACGGCGCCATTCAGGCCAACCACTGTGTCGACCTTCACCAAATCACCGTTCTTCAGCTTTAGCCCCTTACGTGGCAGACCATGCGCCACTTCATCATTAATACTGATGGTCGTAGCATACTTAAATCCTTCAAAGCCAATCTGCAAAGGTACGCCACCATGGCTTTCGATATACTCCCGTGACTTTGTTTCAATTTCCCATGTATCAATACCTGGTTCAATAAGATCACGCAACATATGGTGCATACCAGCAATGATAGCACCAGATTGCCGCATAGCTTCAATTTCTCTAGGTGATTTTAACTGTATCATTAGTTACTTCTTTCATTTTCAATATCTATTTCATTATACATATAATGTTGCCAAATAAAAAGTCCCCGAAAACTGCGAAGAGTTTTCAAGGACAATCCTAAAATTTACTTAACTTTTATTGTGCCATCTGGGCTGTAATTGCCTTATGAACACGATCAATTTCGGTTTGACTCATAACTTCTGTTGATCCCAATCCAGAAATACTTTGCGTGGTACCTTTTAACTGGTCCTGCTTGACCGTACCAAATGCATCACGATAGCTCAACGCCAAGTTTTTCATGGACTTGGTTGAAACATCAGTTTGCACGTTGTTAGAGACGGTGGTCAAGAAAGAATCATTGAACACGGTACCAACTTGGGCTGAATTCTTCAAAATGGCTTTGATGACCAATTGTTGACGCATTTGACGACCGTAATCACCATTAGGGTCTTCGTGTCGCATACGTGCAAAGGCTAAGGCTTCCTCGCCATCCATATGATACGTTTTACCTTCTACGAATGAATACTGGTTCTTAGAGTCGGCTTGCGTGTCATCACCTTCAGTTGTGAATGTGAGTGGTGATGTCACGTCAACACCGCCCACTGCATCGACCATTTTAACTAAACCACCCATGTTAATCAATATATAACCACCATTGATGTCAATATCGAGCAAGTCTTCGACAGCCTTTGTTGCTGAAGCAGCCGAACCATAAGCATAAGCAGCATTGATTTTCATTTGTTGTCCGCTAACTGTTACCAATGTATCACGCGGAATTGATGTCATCGTAGTTGTTTTGGTTTTAGGATTGATTGTCATAACAATCATGGTATCCGTACGCCCTTTATACGAGCGGCCAAGCTCGCCTGTATCGGTTCCTAAAAGAAGGTATGAAACTGGCTTTTTACTATTCGTAATTTTATCAGCAGACTTTGTCGTTGTTGACGTCTTTTGCATCTTAGTAATTGTGTTATTAACCTTAGTATAAGCGTATGCACCTAAACCAATTCCAACAACAAACAATAGTCCGATAATTGTCAGAATAGTATTGCGTACTCTATGATGCTTTTTAGGACGAATCTGAGACCGTCGTTTCAT
This sequence comes from Leuconostoc suionicum, assembly GCF_001891125.1. Classification (NCBI taxonomy): domain Bacteria; kingdom Bacillati; phylum Bacillota; class Bacilli; order Lactobacillales; family Lactobacillaceae; genus Leuconostoc; species Leuconostoc suionicum. The sequence goes on from NZ_CP015247.1 coordinate 1,382,945, forward strand.
AATTAAATTACTCCTTTTAGCTTTGTTACATAATCGCTGTTTATTGTATCATAATAGCTTGCCATTTGCTTAGGTTCCGTCACGAAACCAATAAAAAAAGCCCGTCTTTACAGACGATGCTGTTAATTTACATTGTACCAAACAAACGATCACCGGCATCGCCAAGTCCTGGAACGATGTAACCATGTTCGTTCAAGCCTTCATCAAGAGAACCCGTATAAAGGTCAACATCTGGATGGGCTTCTTGCACTGCTTTAACACCTTCCGGTGCCGAAACAAGTGTGATCAACTTAATGTGCTTTGCACCACGCTTCTTTAATGCTGAAATGGCATCTTTTGCTGATCCACCAGTGGCCAACATTGGATCAACTAACAAGACGTCACGTTGGTCAATATCTTCTGGTAACTTGATGAAATACTCAACTGGTTCAAGCGTTTCTTCATCACGATACATACCAATATGCCCAATTTTAGCCGCTGGAATTAGTTGCACGATACCATCAACCATACCTAATCCGGCACGTAAGATTGGTACAACAGCAAGCTTTTTACCAGCAAGTTGTTTTTTGATCGTCTTAGTAACTGGTGTCTCCACTTCAACGTCTTCCAATTGAAGATCACGACTTGCTTCATACGTCATTAGCATCGCAATTTCATCAACTAATGCACGAAAATCTTTGGTCCCAACATTCTTATTACGAATCATTGTAAGTTTATGTTGGATCAAAGGATGATCCATTACAACAAATTTTCCCATGATATTTTCGAATGCACACCACTTCACTAGTTTTTAGTGAAGCCGTGAACACCTTTCCTTCCAATTCATTTTGCTATATAAAAGTATACCAAAAAAATTGACGTCAAGGCTAATTTTCTCATAATTTAAACTGATACTAATAACAAATCAATTTTAATCCAGAACTGTAACCCGCTTGCTATTGGTTAACAAATAGCCACCCACACCAAGAACCGCACCAACAACTGCCGGCACAACCCAACCAAATCCAAGAGCCGCAAACGGTACAAAGTGGTGATAACCATTAACTAAACTTTGGACGTGGCTTGTTGTAGCCAATGGTGAGCTAGCCAAGGCATCAAGGAATGCTGGTATAGTAACAGAAGCAACCACAAAGCGATAAACTACTGAAGATTTTTTGAAATACTTACTAAAAAGCGATAATAGGATTAAGACCAAGGCAAATGGGTACAGCAACATCAATACAGGCACTGACCAAGCAACAATGTTCGTCAACCCAGCATTAGCTGTGACGAATGATCCAAATGCAATAACACGTAGCCACCATAGGTAACTCACTTTTGGAAATACACGGTGCAAGTCTTGCGCAAATGATACAAACAGCCCCATTGCTGTCGTAAATACAGCTAGTGTCACGATTACCCCTGTCAGCGCCGTCCCAAAGTTGCCCATATAGTGGCTAACAATTTGAGCGAAAGCAGCACCACCATTATCAGAAGCTTTAAACAAACCTAAGCTAGTAGTACCAACCAAAACCAATACCGCATATAATACCGCTTCAGCTAGGATACTTAACAAACCAGCCTTTGCCAATACCTTAGATACTTGTTGCTTTTGAAAGCCTAATCCTCTAACTGCGTACACAACTGATACCGCTAAAGCTAACAGCGCAATACCGTCCATAGTATTGTAACCGTCCAAAATACCTTGGAATGCTGCATTGCTTTGATAAGCAGCAGACACCGCTTGATGTGTATCACCCATTGGCAAAACTAATGACAAAACAAGTACCACAAGTAACAAACCTAAGAAAAGTGGATTAAGATATTTCCCGACCCATTTCAATAATCCCGACTCCTTGACAGTTAGGAAGTAAGCTAAGCCAAAGAACACAGCGGAAAATACAAACATCACCACACCTTGATATTTAAGTGGTACAAAGGGTGCAATACCCATTGAAAAAGCTGTCGCTGCTGTACGTGGTGTCCCAAAAAATGGACCAATCGTCAAATGAATAGCTACCAAGAAAACCGTACCAAACCAAGGTGCTACTGGTTTAGCAATATCATAAACGCTTTGACTGTTTGTTAAGCTCACCGCCATCATTGCCAAAAACGGCACGACCGTTCCGGTAATCAAGAAACCGATTGTCGCTGGTAACCAATTACCGCCTGATAATTGTCCCAATTGGATTGGAAAAATCAAATTTCCTGCCCCAAAAAACATCCCAAATATGAGTGATGCCACTAAAACTAATTGTTTCCATGTCAATTTCTTCTCAACCATTATTATTCTCCTATATCTTACATTTTATTTTCTATAGCTAAACAAGCTATACTTTTAATGGCAACACTGTCATTTTCTCCTTTATTTTATTAAGAAAATAAAAAAGACGAGTTACTATGATTCTAGTAGCTCGTCTCTTGAACAATATCAATCAGCTACCTATCACGTTATGCTGTGATAGGCACTAAAAAATTTCAGCACTTATCACTATCTAATGATAATAATGCTGATAATAATTTGTTCAGTTGTTGTTGATTGATATGTCATGTTATTTTCTCATTTATTTGATAATATCATTAAAACAATTTTTATCTAATTTGTCAACTTTTAATCAAAATAAAAAAACGCTATAAGCGTTTTTAGTTTGATGATTAACGTTCAACTGAAACAGTTGTTTCAACAGTTGCTGCGTTACGTGCTGGAACCAAAACATTGTCAGATGACAATGCTTCTTTAGCTTGGTCAGCCAACTTTGAGAATGTGTCAAAGTCAGAAACAGCGATTTCAGCCAACATCTTACGGTTCAATTCAACACCTGCCAATGTCAAACCGTGCATCAACTTTGAGTATGACAAACCGTTCATGCGTGCTGCTGCGTTGATACGAGCAATCCACAACTTACGGAAGTTACGCTTTGTGTTCTTACGATCACGGTAAGCGTACAAGTAAGACTTGTAAACTTGTTGCTTAGCAACCTTATAATTAATACGACGTTGTCCACGGTAACCCTTGGCCAACTTAACAAACTTTTTACGACGTGCGCGTGACACTGTACCACCCTTAACTCGCATGGGTATTTCCTCCTAGAAATTAAATAATTAGACGTACCTTGAAATTAGAGCGTGCTCAACATCTTAGCGTATGTCTTTACAGTCGTTGAATCCATCATGCGTGTACCACGCAATTGACGACGTTGCTTCTTTGTCTTACCGTGGAAACGGTGTGAAGTATAAGCTGAAGCTGACTTCAAGCCACCATTGGCTGTCTTCTTAAAGCGCTTTGCTGATGCGCGGTGTGTCTTCATCTTTGGCATGTGACCAATTCTCCTACTTTACGATTTTTGTTTATGCTTACTATAGCAAGCTACTAAACACTAACTTACTTGGCATCGCGTGGTGCCAAGACCAAAAACATTTGGCGGCCGTCCATTTTGGCACGTTGTTCAACCTTGGCAATGTCATTAAGTTCTTCAGCCATGCGGTCTAAGACCTCACGACCAATGTCTTGGTGAGTAATCATACGACCACGGAAACGCAAGTTAAGCTTAACCTTGTTACCTTGTGACAGGAACTTAATTGCTGCTTTCTTACGTGTTTCGAAATCGCCAGAATCAATCACTGGTGACATGCGAACTTCTTTAACTTGAACAATTTTTTGGTTTTTACGTTGTTCTTTTTGCTTCTTTTGAGCTTCGAACTTCGCTTTACCCCAATCCATGATCTTGGCAACTGGAACTTCTGCATTAGCTTGCACCAATACCAAGTCCATGTCTGCATCATTCGCTAACTGTTGTGCGTCACGTGTTGACATTTCTTCTTGCTTACCATCGTGGATAAGCAAAACACGTGGGGCGCGGATATTTTCGTTGACTAAATCAACTTGTCGTGGTTGACGTGCTATTGTCAGGCACCTCCAAATTTATTTTGTGAATCAAGAAGAAAAGTGGGCCAAGAACTTAATCTTTACCCACTTCCACACTTGCAGTACTTTCGTACAACTGTATCTGCCAAGCAACATAGTCACTTGGCGAGAAGCGGGTGCTTCTACTTGTTCAACATCTATTAGTTTACTCTGTTTCCTCATTTTTGTCAACTACATTGTGGATAAGGCTAATACCAAAGTGACTGATGACTAGGATGGCAAACTGCACACCGGCAAACAGTATCACAAATGCTAACATGTGCATGCTCGTTGATGACACAACCAATCTTGCCACACGATGTGTTTGTGTAAAAACATCCCAAGAATTCAAACGCAAGAAACGACCAAGATAAATACCGACACTGGCAATTAATGACAAACCAAATATCAGAACCAATTGTAATATTTCATACCTTCTATTGAAATAATGCTTTAGCATCAGTTCAATGCTTAACATCCCCAAAACAACACCCATAAAGACCCCTGCTGCTAACACCGCGTAATTGAAGTATTGCATACGAACAGTGAGTCCGATACCAACATATTGCAAATGAATAAAATCGGTAATCATATACATCGTATTTGGATAAAATAATAGCCACAACAAGCTAAAAATAATTTGGATGGATCGACGTTTACTAATATTTACAATAATGGCAAAATCTAATGGCAACAACGCCAAAAAAATGTTCCAATTCAAGAAAGTAAAATGTGTTGGTGTTAGTAAAACAAACCCAAAAAATAATAATACAATGACATGTATCGCTAAAACACTTGTTATGTCTTGTTTCTTCATATATACCCAACCTCTACAAACAATTTATAAACTATTTTATACGAAATTGTTAACTAACAATCACTTACTATCATTGTAACATGGACGACAATTGTCTTTTAGTTTGAAATTTCAACACAAGTCAAATTTTGTGTTGTACACTCAAATTAAATAGAAAAGGAGAAGAAATGATTCAAAATAATAAAAGAGTTATTGAAAGCAATATTGTATTTATTCATTCTGATTGGTAGTGGTTTTATCAAACGAATTCTAATATAATGTATTTTTAATCTCAATCAGAAAGGTGCAGTGCTGTCCAACGGATACCTATCACTGCAAGTGTTACGCTATGTCTTCACAAAAAATTGCATTTAAAGATTTATTTTCGTTCAAATGGTACGTTCATCAGATGTCTGGCTGGACAAGAACTTCTTACATCTTATTAATTTTCGGCTACTTAGTCATTACTTATAGCTCATTCTTTGCTGGCTCTCCCATTAATCATATGACCTGGTGGACATTTGTCGCCGCAATTTTAGGATTTACAACAACATTGGCTATCACCAATGCTCGACCCTTAAATGGCGTTTTCGGTTTACTTTCTGCTTTAATTTATATCGCAATGGCACTCCAAGCCAATAACCCCGCCGATGCAGTATTACAAGCCGTATATATTGTATTACTTGATATTCCCGTTTTAATCATGCCTGGCTGGGCAATAGATGTTGAAAAGCGAATTCGTTTCATACACGAAACCGATGCTCGTGGTGAAAAGCACGGCAAATCTTTTTGGTATCCTGTTCTGATCGGATCAGCAATCATCGCTTTCATTGCATCTTATCTATTTGAAACACAAGTTTTGCACACACCAAGACCTATTGCCGATTCGGCTGTCTTGGCAACTGGACTCGTTGGCGCCCTGTTAACAACTTTTCGTTTTTCAGAAGCTTTTGCCATGTGGCTTATTCAGGGAGTTGCTCAAGTACTATTATGGGGGCTAACTGCTGTCCATGGCGATGCAAACTGGGTCTTATTCTTAACCTATATGCTATATATCGGTAACGATTTGATTGGCGTCTTTCAATCTTCATGGTTCCACCATAAGGTGTATACTCAAGAAATTATCCAATCTCATGTCAAGTAAATTTCCTTGACATTAATAAACCGTAACCCTTGACAAATATTTAAAACTTCGGTAAACTTGACTAGTTGATAAATTGAAACGAAAGGAGGTGCTCTTATGGCTACCCCATCAAACAAGAATTCAAAGTCTCACAAGCGTAATCGTCGCGGTCACATCGGCTTGAACGTTCCTAGCATTGTCTTGGATCAAACAACGGGTGAATATCGCGTTTCACACCGCGTTTCACCTTCTGGTGTTTACAACGGCAAGCAAGTTATTGATAAAAAGTAACAATGACACTCGTTCATAATGAACGGGTTTTTTTGTTTAAAGGCAAAAACTACTAATTACCTATGATTAAAATAAAAGAAGCCGCGGTTGATTCCGTGCAAGGTGCTCGTGAAATGATATCACGTGGGGCCAATCGTATTGAATTAAATTCACGACTTGATTTGGGTGGCATTACACCTGATACTAAAAAAATTATTGATACATTAGCGATTGCTAATGAGTTACCTGTTGTTATCATGGTTCGCCCACGTGGTGGTGATTTTGAATATATCAGCAGTGAAATCGAACAAATGTTGGATACCATGCAGATAATTGCTGATGTTGGCGGTGAGATAGTCACTTTCGGTGCTGTCTCCGCCGATGACCTAGACTTTAATAGCATGTCTATTTTAATTGGTTGCGCTCATAAATTGCATTTACAAGTTGTCATGCATATGGCATTTGATCAAATCGCAAACCATAAACAACAAAATGCAATGAACTGGCTATCTGACCATGGTGTCAAGCGGATACTAACTCATGGTGGTCCACTTTCAGTACCAATTATACAGTCACTGCCTCATTTGCAAACATTAGTCAACAGCTCCCCAGCGAATTTGACTATTTTACCTGGTGGCGGTGTCACAAAGATGAATGCTGAATCCATAGCTAATATTCTAGGCGTTAATGAGGTCCATGGCACACAAATTGTTTAATTTTTAGCACGATACGATTTTAAAATCAAGGAGAGCTATGATGGATAACAAAAAAATAATTGTTGTTGGTGGGACAGGTTTTGTTGGTCAAGGCATCTTATCGGCTTTGAACAACAAAGGCTTTGAATTGCATAGTTTATCACGGCATCAATTCCGTCCTACTAACGTAACTGACCAAGTTACTTACCACGTCGCTGATTTAAATAAGGCTGGGGAATGGCAAGACTTACTCAAAGAAGCGGATTGGGTTGTTGATGCTGTAGGAATATTGCTACCCAATCCTTTCAAACATATTAATTACCAAAACAGTAGCGTTCAGCCCGCGCAAAGACTCTTGGATGTTCTTGCGACAACGAATCAGACTAAGTTTTTGTTTGTTTCCGCCAATGCGACACCTTTCTTTTTAAATGCCTATTTGCGGGCCAAACTATCCGTAGAGCACTCGGCTAAAGCCCTATTAAACGACAGAGCCTATAATGTTTATCCTGGTATTGTCTATGATAAATCAAGAATTTATTCTTATATTCCCGCTATTATTCTTGTAACTCTACAACACATTCCGGGATTAAAATTTTTACAGCGTTATCGTCCTATAAGTCGCAAAACCTTTGCTATAGAAGTTGAAAATATTTTAAATGGCAAGGAAAGCGCCCTACTGAAACGAAATATAAAAATGAAATAAGTGCTAAAAAAACGTTTGACTAAATGATTTAGTCAAACGCTTTTTATTATCTATAACTTGATTTTTTAATGAATATAGACCGTTACTACCGTTACTACACCGAAAATCACACCTGGTATATTAGCTAGAATCACAGGCCAATCCTTATAGGTTTTTAACCAGCCATAAGTTACCCACAAAGTTGCATTAACTGTGGCACACAGAGGTTGAAGTACCGATACAGGTTTTCCGGACAAATTGGCTGTAATCTGTGGAATATAAGAAATATACATCAAACAGCAAAATACTACCGCTACCTTACTTAACAGTTTCAGAAATCTAATTCTCTCTTGACTAACTTCTTTTCTTGACTCTTTCGGGACGTAATTGTCGTAATTCATTGGGTTCCTTTCATATGTAAATACAATGATTTCATTATAACATTATGTGATTTTTATGTAAAATACGCCACAAATATCGTTTTATATTTTAGGATGAATGCTATGTTCTTCACATTTAAAAAATTTAAACTGATTCCTAATTTTTGAATTCAAAACGTTGTATAACAAAAACAGTTTGAATATCGGTGTATCATTAACTTGTCATTTTTGCCCAGATATTGTGGCTGCTTGCCAACACATTGCCGCAATTAATGATAATGTAACTGCCGAAATGATTGACTTGCAATTATTCCCTGAACTACGCGAATCACATCATATCATGAGTGTGCCCGCAATGATTATTAATAATAGCGATAATGTTATTTTTGGTAGCCAATCACTGGAAGAAATCGTTTCCGCCATTGAGACAAGCAACCCGTTACCTGTCCTTTGATTTAAATAAAAAAAACTACTCTAGGTTAAGTAGTTTTTTATGCATACAAATATTAGAAGTGAACCAACTCCTCTATTATTACGTGATACAATTAAAGAATGATAAATTAAACCAATAAAACGTTTGTAACTATGATATAAATATTTTCTCAGCTGCAACAAATGATAAAAGGAAGTACACAGAATGCCCTTAGATGGACTATTTACGCACGCGATTGTGCATGAACTAAATGATTTAATTACAGGTGGCCGCATCACCAAGGTTCACCAACCTTATCCAAATGAAATTGTACTCGTGGTCCGCAATAATGGGCAGAACTATCCGCTCCTACTGAGTGCTCATCCCAGCTACGCACGTGCCCAAATCACACGTATTCCCTACGAAAACCCGCAAACTGCACCAAACTTCGTAATGTTTTTACGACGCTATTTAGAAGGCGCTAAATTACAAAAAATTGAGCAGGTTGAAAATGATCGTATCATTAATTTTTACGTTAATGCACGTAATGAATTAGGGGACATACAAGAAATCCGCTTAACCTTGGAGATGATGGGACGTCACTCAAACCTGTTTTTAGTTCGCGAAAGTGATGCCCGTATCTTGGAACTAATTAAACACGTTCCTGCCGACCAAAATCGTGTCCGTTCTTTGATTCCTGGTGCAACTTATGTTTTGCCTCCTGCCCAGAATTTGAAGAATCCGTTTACTGCAGGGCTAGATGGTTTAGCTCAAATGATCCTAGATACGCCTTTCGAAGAATGGCCCAAATACATTCAAAAAACATATCAAGGATTCGGAAAAGAATCCGCGGAAGCATTGGCTCGAGCAATTGATCAGACAGGTGATCAATTAGCACATGCGCGTGATTGGTTGGCTCATTTTGACCATCTCACCCCCACACTTTTCACTTCAAAAGATGGTTCTCTTAGCTACTCTGCCTTTGAGTGGTTGCAAGACAGCGTGTCACAGGAAGAATTTTCAACGTTAGGCACCATGCTTGACGCCTATTACATCGGAAAAGCTGAAAGAGAACGTGTCAACCAACAAGCCGGTACCCTCGTTCGGGTTGTTAAAAACGAATTGAAAAAAAATACGGCTAAACGAAAGAAATTATTAAAAACGCTTGAAGACGCTGAAAACGCTGATGAGTTAAAAGTCAAAGGCGATTTACTAATTACCTATCCCCATCTCGTTCAAAAAGGGATGAAAAGCGTATCTATTGAAAATTATTATGACAATAATAATTTACTAGAAATCCCCTTAGATCCTAAACTAAACGGTCTGAAAAATGCTGAAAAATATTTCAACAGATACCGTAAATTACGTACGGCCGTAGATTTTGTTAATGAGCAAATTGCGTTGACCGACGCAGAAATTGACTATTTTAATAATATTGTCGCACAATTAGATGTTGCATCTCCAAAGGACGTAGAAGATATCCGCCTCGAATTAACCGCTGAGGGATACATTCGCGCCAATAAGAAAAATAAACAAAAACCAAAGGTATCAAAGCCTGATAAATTTGAAAGTTCCGATGGCACGTTGATTGAAGTTGGTAAAAACAACTTACAAAACGAAAGACTTTCATTAAAACAAGCTGATCGTCGAGATATTTGGCTACACGTCCAAAAAATACCAGGATCACACGTTATTATTCATGATTCTAAACCTTCAGATACAACACTTATTGAGGCCGCAAAGCTCGCTGCTTACTTCAGCAAGGCTCGTGAATCTGCCAATGTTCCCGTCGATTATTTACCCGCCGGAAAACTGCGCAAACCAAATGGTTCAAAGCCAGGTTTTGTTATTTTTGAAGGACAGCAAACACTATATGTTACGCCCGATGCTAGTTTAGTATCAAAGCTGAGAATAAAATAATAAAAAGACCAAAACAAATGCTTTGGTCTTTTTATTTGCTCGACTGGATTTCAAATCCACATAACAAAATCATATCCCAAAACCTATTCTCGCACGTCATTATAGTCGTTAAACTGATTAGCTACAATTTTATCCTTAAATAAGTTTTCTGTCATTGGATGCCATCATCCCCTACCCATTTTTAAAGTTACTATTAATCTAATCTCATGCAAGAAATGACCGATAAGCTTGACCAACAGGTTGCGTATACTACTAGGTCAAAGGGAATTGGAATTACCCGAAGTAGAAGATTAGCACTGGCAATCACTTAAGTGACCTATTTCTGTTATTTCATTAGAGAATCAAACCGACATACAAAAAGGATCCTAATTATTTAGAATCCTTTTCCCTTTTGCTATTTTTAATTCAGTTCAGGAATAAACATATTTCCTAAAGTTGCTGCCATGACAGCTTTAATTGTATGTAGCCGGTTTTCTGCTTGCTCAAATTGATGCGCATATGAAGCATGAAAGACCTCATCAGTGATTTCCATCTCTTTAATACCAAACTTATCATAAATGTCTTGCGCCATTTTAGTATTCAAGTCATGAAATGCTGGTAAATCATGTAACACAATCACCTGTTCATTGTTTGTTTTTTTGACTAATGTTGCGTTAATTTGATAAGGTGATAATAACTTTATTCTTTCTGCAAACGTATCTTCTTCACCCATCGAAGCCCACACATCCGTGTACAAGACGTCAACACCATCTACGCCAGCATCAATGTCATCTGTAACAATCAATTTTGCGCCCGATTCAGCAGCTTTCTGATTGGCTATATTTAGAATTTCTTCACTTGGTTGCAAACTTTTTGGTGACACAATGTGCACATTAACGCCTAATATTGCCCCTGTTACCAACAGAGAATTAGCAACGTTATTCCGACCATCACCCATATAGGCTAAGGTAACACCAGCTATATGGCCTAGCTGCTCCTTAATAGTAAGAAAATCAGCTAACATTTGCGTTGGATGCCAATCATCTGTCAGCCCATTCCAAACTGGCACGCCACTGTAAGTGGCTAATCCTTCCACTGTAGCTTGTGAAAATCCGCGATATTCAATTGCATCGTACATGCTCCCAAAGACCTTTGCCGTATCTTCTAGGGATTCTTTTTTGCCAAATTGAATATCGTTTTTACCTAGAAACTCTGGATGAGCGCCTAAGTCATTTGCAGCAACGGTAAAAGAAGAACGCGTACGCGTTGAAGTTTTTTCAAACAACAAGGCAATGTTTTTGCCCTCTAAATACTTATGGGGAATATTATTTTGTTTCAAATATTTAAAATGTGCTGCTAAATCAATGAGCGTTTCTAACTCTTTTTTTGTAAAATCAATTTCTTTAAGAAAAGATTTTCCTTGAAAATGTGAATGCATTACCTTGCCTCCAAAATCTTTTTATTTCTTACAATTTCTTTTTTAACATTCTCAACAGCTGTACCGCCTAACGAAGTGCGTCGGTTAACTGCTGTTTCAGACTGTAGTTTGTCGTAAATGTCTTCTTCTATTTGCGGGGCTACGGCTTGCAAATCAGATAGAGCCATTTTTTGTAATGGCGTTTTTGATTGAATACCAGTCAAAACCAATTGTCCCACAATTGCGTGGGCTTCACGGAATGGTACACCTTTAGTGGCCAAGTAATCCGCTAGTTCAGTCGCATTTGAAAAATCATCTTGTGTTGTAGCCAGCATACGTTCTTTATGAACCGTCAAGCCACTTAGCATACCCGTAAACACCTTAACAGAGGCTAGAACCGTATCCATCATATCAAAGACCTGTTCTTTATCCTCTTGCATATCTTTGTTGTAGGCTAGTGGTAATGACTTCATCGTTGTCAACAGACCCATTAATGCGCCATAACTTCTTCCTGTTTTTCCACGAACTAATTCAGCAAAATCAGCATTCTTTTTTTGTGGCATAATTGACGATCCGGTTGAAAAATCATCTGATAGTTCAATGTAGTTAAATTCGTAAGTTGACCACAAAATTAATTCTTCTGCCATTCTAGATAGATGCATCATTAATATAGCAGCGTTTGACAAGAATTCTAAAGCAAAATCACGATCTGACACAGCATCTAATGAGTTGTGATAAATACTGTCAAAACCCAGTTCTGAAGCAACAAATTCACGGTCAATCGGGAAAGTTGTCCCGGCTAATGCTGCTGCTCCTAACGGCAAAATGTCTGTATGCTTTTGATTGAATTCGAAACGTTCATAATCACGTTGAAACATCTCAAAGTATGCAAGAAGATAGTGACCATAAGTTATTGGCTGTGCATGTTGCAAATGCGTATACCCAGACATGATAGTTCCTGCATGAGTTGTCGCCAAAGTTAGCAACTCCTCTTGCAATTCAGTTAAAGATTCTAGAACGTGAGGCAAACGATGCTTGACCCATAAATGAAAATCAGTGGCCACTTGGTCATTACGAGAACGAGCAGTATGCAATTTCCCTGCAACCGGACCAATTTTTTCGGTCAATAATGATTCGATATTCATATGAATATCTTCGTTTTTAACGTCAAACTCAATTTTTCCAGCAATTAGTTCTTCATTGATGATTTTCAAACCAGCAGCGATTTTTTCTGATTCCTCCGTACTGATAATGCCTTGTTTGCCAAGCATTTTCGCATGTGCTATCGAACCTTCAATATCTTCAGCTGCCATTTTTTGATCGAAGTGAATTGAAGCACCAAATTCATCTACCCATTCTGCAGCTTTAGCAGTAAAACGACCACCCCATAATTTATCACTCATATTATTCATTACTCCCTTTATTGCCATCTACGTACACGAGCTAAGCTCGTATTTTTTATTTCACTGTGTTCTTTTTTGCTTGTGAATGGACATGATTGACTTGTTCATAAACCGTATTACTTAGTGTCCACAATTTGATAAATCCTACCGCAGATGCTTGATCAAATGATGATGCTGATGTATACGTTGCCAAATCTTCATCGTATAGTGAGTTGTGTTCAGATTGACGGGCAACCGCAGTGGCATTACCCTTAAACAATTTCATCTTAACCACACCATTGACATTTTGTTGTGTGCTATCAATAAAGGCCATTAAACTATCAAACAATGGCGATACCCACTTCGCTTCATAAACCAAATTAGCTAGCTGTTGTTCCACAATTGGCTTGAAATGAGCAACATCACGTTCGAGTGTCAAATCTTCCAAATCCTTATGTGCTGTCATCAATACAGCTGCAGCTGGTGCTTCATAAATTTCACGTGACTTAATACCAACCAAACGATTTTCAATATGATCGATACGGCCAATACCATGCTTTCCAGCAAGCTCATTAACCGCCACAATGAGCTTTTCTAATGACAATACTTCACCATTAAGCGCGACTGGCACACCAGCTTCGAAAGTAACATCAATAAATTCTGGTGTATCCGGCGCATCTTCAATGGCAGTAGTTAATGCAAAAGCATCTTCCGGTGCTTGATTCCATGGATTTTCTAAGATACCAGCTTCATTGGCACGTCCCCATAAATTCTCATCAATTGAGTATGGTGAATCTAAATCAATAGGTACCGGAACATCGTGTTCTTGTGCATATTGAATTTCTTCTTCACGTGACCACTGAAAATCACGAATGGGCGCTTCAATCTTCATGTCAGGGTCCAATGCATGAATTGCGGCTTCGAAACGTACTTGATCGTTACCATGACCCGTTGAGCCATGCGCAATCGCAACGGCATCATTTTCATGTGCGATGTCAACTAACTTTTTGATGATTAATGGACGAGACAAAGCTGATACCATTGGATATTCGCCTTCATACATCATGTTAGCTTTAATAACTGGTGCAACATATTTATCCGCAAATTCAGCTTTTGCATCAATAACAATTGATTGTTTGGCACCAACTTTTAGGGCTTTTGCTTGAATTTCATTTAAATTCTTGCCATGTTGTCCAACATCCAAAACAACTGCGATAACATCGTACCCTTTATCCTTTAACCAAGGAATGGCTACTGAAGTATCTAAACCGCCGGAGTATGCTAATACTAATGTGTCTGTCATAATTTTGCCCTCATCATTTTTCTTTAGCTATTCGATGATTATATATTAACTCCGTTTGGTTAAATATGCAATTATATTTCGTTTATATACAGTATAAAAGTGAATATATGCTAATTTATTGTATATTTAATAAAAAAAAGCAGATAAGATGTATTTATTCATCTTATTTGCTTTTTTAATTATAATGTTTATTCCCAAACTGGGCGCAATAAATGTGTCTGCTCTGGCTTAGGACCAACAGCGAAACTTAATAGATCAACTTCCAATAATTCAGAAATTCTATTCAAATAGTTCTGTGCATTAACTGGTAAGTCTTCAAACTTTGTGACACCAGTAATATCTTCTTCCCAACCAGGCAGAGTTTCAAAGTTAACATCTAATCCTTGGAACCAAGTATCTGATGCTGGGAAATGATGAATTTCTTCACCTTTATAAGTATATGATGTTGCAATCTTCACTTCTTTTAACCCAGATAAAACATCTAATGAATTAATAGCTAGTTTTGTTAGGCCAGATACTTGCACTGCATGACGCAATGCAACAACATCTAACCAGCCAATTCGGCGTGGGCGCTTTGTTACAACACCGTATTCATGGCCAATTTCACGAATATGGTCTGCTGTATCATTAAACAATTCTGTTGGAAATGGTCCCGAACCAACGCGTGATGTATAAGCTTTAATAACACCCACAACATCTTGAATTTGCTTTGGTCCCACACCCGCGCCATTCATAACGCCACCCGCAGTTGGATTTGAACTGGTAACAAATGGGTAGGTACCGTGGTCCACGTCTAACATGACCCCTTGGGCTCCTTCGAAAACCACACGCTTGTTTTCTTTCATTTGTTGGCCAAGTAAGTATGAGGTATCCGTAACGTATGGTGCTAATTGACGACCATACTCAACGTATTTATCATATATTTCATTATAGTCAAGCGCTTCTTCACCATATAACTTGGTTAATTGGGCATTCTTGAATGGTAAGTACTCTTTTAACAACTTGCCAAAAATTTCTGGATCAATTAAGTCAGCAACACGAATACCAACACGTGAAATTTTATCTGTATAAGCTGGGCCGATACCCTTTTTTGTTGTACCAATACGATTATTTGATGCTGTTTCAGATGCTTTGTCTAATGCGATATGATAAGGCATAATCACATGCGCTCGATTTGAAATAATCAAATTTTCAACTGTAACACCTTGAGACTCAACTTCTTTAATTTCAGCTAATAGTGCTTCTGGATTAATAACCACACCATTA
Source organism: Leuconostoc suionicum (assembly GCF_001891125.1). Lineage (NCBI taxonomy): Bacteria > Bacillati > Bacillota > Bacilli > Lactobacillales > Lactobacillaceae > Leuconostoc > Leuconostoc suionicum. Next base: position 1,398,453 of record NZ_CP015247.1, read on the forward strand.
CCGATAATTGCAAGTTGACCCTTCGTAACGATTCCTGATGGCAATGCCGATAACTCAAATTTTGTATCACCATGCCAAATTGTGTGTCCTGCGTTATTACCACCTTGATAACGCACTACTGCGTCCGCATGTTCTGCGAAAAAGTCAACGATTTTTCCTTTTCCTTCATCACCCCATTGCGAACCAACGACAATTACACCAGACATATATTTTTCTCCTATAACATCAATAGCTGCTTTCAGACGGGATAGGCTTGTCGGAGAAAACTAGTTATTGTTAAGAATAATAACTAATCTGTTTGCACCTATCTGTGAGTGTCCCTCTATTCATGTTGCTTTTTTAGTAAAAAACGAACATTAAATGCGTTAAACGTTTTTTACTTATCCATTTTACCATATTTATAGATTTTATTTTGAGAATATTCCTATATTTTTCTAACATTTATTGATTATAGATTAGTTTATTGCTTTTTCATTTAAATAAAAAGGACATTATTTGCCCTTTTTAGATAGTTTTTTACATAAAAAAATACATCAACTGATGTATTTAATGATGTTAATCTGCTGTCGTATAAACTGCCAAAACGTCTTCGTTTTCTTCCAGTTCATCTACTAACTTATCAAGCTTTTCACGGTCTTCTTCAGAAATGTCCATGGGATTTTGAGCAATCATTGTCACTTCTGCTTCTTCAAACACATAACCAGCTTCAGTCAAAGCCGATTCAACTGATTGAAAATCAGCTGGTTCCGTATAGATTTCAAATACATCATCAGACGTTTGAACATCTTCCGCACCCGCTTCTAATGCAGCTTCCAAAATTGTATCTTCATCCAAATCTGGGAATGCGCTACGGTCAATAGCCAAGTATCCCCTACGATCAAATTGGAATGCAACTGAACCAGAGGTTCCTAATGCACCACCAGCATGCTTAAATGAATTACGAACACTCGATACTGTACGATTGATATTGTCTGTAGACGCCTCAACTAGAACAGCCACGCCAGCAGTACCATAACCCTCATAGGTTACTTCTTCGAATTTGGCACCATTGGCACCTGAAGCTTTATCTAAAGCACGTTGAATATTTTCCTTTGGCATGTTAGCAGCCTTGGCTTTTTCAACAACTAGACGTAACGATGCGTTCATATCTGGATCAGCACCGCCAGCCTTTGCAGCAACATATAAGTCGTGCGCTATCTTTTGAAAAATTTTTCCACGCTTAGCATCTTGGGCGTTTTTACGACCTTGAATGTTATGCCATTTACTGTGTCCTGACATTGTGTCATCTCCTTGAAATTAATGAATAACGATTCTATTTTAACAAAAAATAGCCATTCTTACCAGTATGTCACAATTCAGGAAATTCTAGTATTGATTTCCACCTAATAATTCTAAATACGACATTGCTGAACTAGCAATCAAAGCTGCCAAGATATCGTCCAAATAAACATTAATACTGTCTGTTTTGTCATTAATTTCGCCAATTAACCCTGGTTTTAAGTCATCTAGCAAACCATAATGTACAGTTGCGGCAGCAGAAAATTGCTGTGTTATCGCAATCGCCAAAATTTCATCAACATTATGACCATTGGCATCGCGTTGCAAACGCGCTTTTAAGGGTTGGTCATCGGGCATAACTTCTGCTTGTTCATCAAGGTATATCGCGGTCAAAATAATATCAGCTACTTCATCTTTGTAAAGAACATGTGTAATAGATTTGGCCAATACTTCTTCATTAATAGTATCTTTGTATTTATCACTCAAAAATGTACGTGTGCCTTCGGCGATATCGTTGGTGGTCACACCTCGACGTGCAAGCGTTGCAATTGCTGATTCTTGTAATTCTTTAGTCATTTCGGTTTGTCCTTTTTTATATTCTTGGGTTAACATAACGACGAGTTAAGATAACGTGTGGGATTTCATCCAAAGCTGTTTTCACCAACTCTTGCTGTTCTTCAGTAAAGTCGTTAATCGCCACCATTGTATAGGCATAATTCCCAACAGCACGGTTACTTAGCTGTTCAATGTTGATGTTATGATCACCAAAGAACTTTGAAATTTGTCCCAACATATTTGGCACGTTTTCGTGAATAATACCAACACGATACTTGGTCGTGAATGGTTCATTAATATCTGGATAATTAACTGAATTTACAATATTTCCTGTTGTTAAATACTCATCCAGTTGACGTGCAGCCATCAAAGCGCTGGTGTCCTCTGCTTCAATAGTTGATCCACCAATATGTGGCGTAATAATAACCTTAGGATTGTCAAACAAAACACTGTCAGCAAAATCAGTGATATAGACACGTAACTGATCATTATCCAAGGCTTCTTTTGCAGCTTCATCATCAACAATACCGCCTCTTGACAGGTTGAGCAATGCAGCTGTTGGCTTCATCAGATGCAATTTATCCGCATCAATGAAATAACGATTTTTCTCTTCTAATGGAATATGAACAGTCACATAGTCGGCTTGTTCTAATACTTCCTCAACACTTCTTGCATGAACAATATGACGATCGACACGCCAAGCTGTATTGGCATTCAACCCAGGATCATAGCCAATAACATCCATATCCAGAGCTAAAGCTGTATTAGCAACCTTTGATCCAACGTTTCCTAAACCAATAACACCCAGTTTCTTTCCTGCTAGTTCTGTACCACGGTAACCACCTTTATTTGACTCTGTGCGCAAAGACACATCCCCGCCCCGTGTATCATTAGCAAATTGTATAGCACCAACTACTGGTCGTGCTGCTAAAACTAGTGATGCGATTGTTAGTTCTTTCACGGCATTTGCATTCCCACCAGGGGTATTAAAAATAGCAATACCACGTTTTGATAATTCCTCAACAGGAATATTATTAAAGCCAGCACCAGCACGAACAATGGCACGAACATTATCATCGATTGGTTCATCGTGTAAATTTTGTGAACGTAACAAGATACCCTTCGGCGCATCATTACCGTTAATGTCGTAGTGATGGGCTTTCAAATAGTCCAGTCCTTTAGAACTAATAGCGTTATAAGTTTTAATATTTGTCATTTGTAATTATTTTCTGCTTTCTTCAAAAATGTAATTAAGGCATCAACAGCTTCAATAGGTTGTGCATTGTATAATGAAGCACGGAAACCGCCAACCGACCGATGGCCACTTAAATTAAATAAACCTTCTTTAGTTGCGTCTTTGGCTATTGCTTGATCTCGTTCTAAGTCTGCTGTAGTAAAGACAACATTTGTCAGTGAACGTGCCGATTCATCAACCAATGCGTGATAAAACGTAGAGTTATCTAGGTAATCATACAATTTTGAAGACTTCTCAATATTTTGCGCATACATACTGTCAACGCCTCCCTGCTCTTGTACCCACTCAAGCACTAAGTTCAGAGCGTAAAGCGAAAATACTGGCGGTGTATTATACATTGAATGCTTGTCCAAGTAGTTTTGATAACGCAACATTGAGCCTACATTTTCAATACTTTGTTCTTTTAGCCAATCTTTTTTGACGATAGCAACGGTAACACCAGCTGGCCCAAGGTTCTTTTGCGCCCCCGCAAAAATAGCATCAAAATCATTGACATCATATGGCTCTGCCAAAATATTTGAACTCATATCCGCTGTTAATCGACCAGTAGTTTTAGGCAAAATCGATTGATGGTAGGTAGCGCCCTCAATTGTATTGTTGGTTGTTAGATGTAGGTAATCATACTCATCAGCGTTGAAATCTGTAGATAACATAGGTAAATGATGATAATGATCCATTTTGGAGCTGTCCAAAATTGTCGCCTGTTTGCCAATATTAACTGCTGCCTGCGCTGCCTTTGAAGCAAAGTTACCTGAATCTAAAACAGCAATTCTATTCTTATTATTGGCAAAGTTCAGTGGCAACATTTCAAATTGCGTCGATCCCCCACCTTGAATAAATGCCACACCATAATCATCTGATATATTCATCAAATCACGTAAACGTTCTTCAGCACTGTTAATAATTTCTTCAAATTGCGTGGATCGATGCGAGATTTCTATGATGGACATATGCGTAAATTCATTTTTGATGAATTCATTTTTAATCTTAGTGAGAACTGGCGTTGGTAGAACACCTGGACCAGCAGAAAAATTGTAGTTTGTCATTAAAAATCCCTTTCAATATACAAAAAGACAACACAAGTATACACACCCATGTTGTCCGTCATTTCTACGTTATCTGTACGCAAAGAATCCCGATCACATGAGTGGTCGAGTGGAGGATGATGTTTGATTAAAGATTGACTTGTTCATGATACATCCCTATTTCTTTGAATAATTTAATATTACTATACCAGAAAAATTTGTCAACCCTCACTTTTTCAGGTATAATAAAAAAGTTGAACTGCGGATATGGCGGAACTGGCAGACGCGTACCGTTCAGGTCGGTATGGTGGCAACACCGTGCAGGTTCGATTCCTGTTATCCGCATAAAAAAAGACTTAACGTTTCAGTTAGGTCTTTTTTTGTATACTTATAATGCTTGTGCAGCGGTAATAATAGCTACTTTATAAACATCTTCTTCATTGGCTCCTCGCGATAAATCAGAAACAGGCTTTGCTAAGCCTTGTAAAATAGGTCCAATCGCTTCAAAACCACCCAAGCGTTGTGCAATCTTATAGCCAATATTACCTGCTTCTAAACTTGGGAAAATAAATGTATTCGCTTTACCTGCAACTTTTGAATCAGGCGCTTTTGCAGCAGCAACAGATTCAACAAACGCAGCATCAAACTGTAACTCTCCATCAATTGAGTCCGCCAGTTCAGGTGCTAACTTCTTAGCCAATGCAGTAGCCGTTGCTACCTTATCAACCAAGGGTGATTTCGCGGAGCCCTTAGTTGAAAATGAAAGCATCGCAACTTTTGGTTCAATATCAAACACTTGAGCGGTGCGGGCTGATTGTATTGCAATTTCAGCCATCGTGTTCGAATCAATGTCAATGTTAATGGCAGCGTCTGCAAATACATAACGCTCTTCGCCTTTTTGCATAATGAATGCACCAGAGATACGTGATGAACCAGGCGCCGTTTTAATAATCTGCAACGCAGGACGAACTGTATCACCAGTTGGATGTACTGCGCCTGACACCATACCGTCAGCTTTACCAGTATAAACCAGCATTGTCCCAAAATAGTTAACATTTTGTAGCCACTTTGCAGCTGTCTCAGCGTCTGTCTTTCCCTTGCGTCTTTCGACAAGTGTCGCATTTAATTTTGCCAATTCATTCTTATCATATGAAGCAGGATCAATAGTCTCTATGTTCGATAAATCAAAGTTATGGGCTTGGGCAGTTTTTGAAATTTCCTGTGCGTCCCCCAATAATATTGGCTCAATCAAATTATCAGCTGCTAATCTGATAGCTGCCCCTTGGATACGGGGATCTTCACCTTCCGGAAATACAATTGTCTTATTTTGACCGTTAATTTTATTTTTTAATTGCTCAAAAAGTTCCATAAATTCCTCCAAATTCGCTGCTACGAATTAATTATTTACAATTTAATTGTAACAGACAACTACACAAAAGTCTGTGTATTTAGTAATATTTGTGAATTTATTCACTCATTTCAACCAATCAATAGGTTGTCGCCCCTTAGCAACTAAAAAGTGATTTGCTTTTGAGAATGGTTGACTTCCAAAAAAGCCACGGTAAGCTGATAGTGGGCTTGGATGCGCACTCATTAAAACGAGATGCTTAGACTCATCAATAAATTGACGTTTCGATTGAGCAAATTTTCCCCACAAAATAAAAACTTTCGGTGCATCATCTTCAGAAGCAATTTGAATCAAACTATCCGTCAACGGCTCCCAAATTTTCCCTTGATGCGCATTAGCCTGCCCTTCTGGAACTGTTAACACAGCATTTAGTAGCAATACACCCTGTGTGGACCAGCTGGTTAAATCATGAGATTGACGAGGCCCAACATCTGTCGAAAGCTCTTTTAAAATATTCTGTAAGGAAGGTGGTGCTGGAACGTTTTCAGGAACTGAGAAGCTCAATCCTTGGGCCTGACCTATATTGTGGTATGGATCTTGCCCCATGATGACCACTTTCGTCTCAGGCAAAGGTGTTTTCTCAAGAGCAGCAAATATGTTTTTTTGCTGTGGAAAAATATGAGCATCTTCCCGGTAGGTTGATTGAATAAACTGCGCGACTTGTTTTAAATACTCAGGATTTAACTTGGCCTTAACAGCTGGTGCCCAAGTTGTATGTGATAATGGCATTTTTTTCTTCTTTCGTGATAAACTTGTAATTGAATACGAGGTTTGCAAATGACAAAATATTACTTACGTCAACGACATAGTATTAATGATGGCGTCAACATTGTTTTCGACCAAGATTTTAAAGCGTCTTATTTAGTGTCTGGCCGTTCTGGTAAAAAATCTGACGAAATTCAAGTTCAAGACATGTCCGGCCGCGTTTTGGTGCGTATCCGCCAAACATCTTATGGTATTATACCAAGATTTACCCTCAACTACCGTGGGCATATCGTCGGATCAATTAGTTTTACATTAGGCCATATTAGTGACTTTGTTTATGTTCGACATTTAGGCTGGTTGATATCTGGTAATTTCATTGCAAATCGATACTTCATATACCACAATACCAAAAAATTGCTTAGTGTGAAACCGGAAAATCGACCAGATGGCCTATATAATCAATTGAATGTCACATTTGATGCTCAGGCTCCTGTTCATATCGCAATTGCCGCGTTACTCGATATTTGGGGCGTAAAATCAAATCCACTAAAACACTTTAACTGGCTCAAAGGGCCAAATAACTTATCCTATCGCTCAACATACACAAAATAAAAAAGCATGATGCCTCAATTAGCGACTCATGCTTTTTATTTTAAATCATTTCCAAGTGTAATTGTTGTGGCTTTGCCCAACCCATCTTACGCATGAAACGATAACCAACAAATGAAACGATCACGGGTACACCTACGCCGATAATCATGTAAGCGGCAAACGCAGCAGGATTTGAACCAGCCAATGCCAACGGAACGATAAACGAATTAAATCCAATACCAGCCATTGAGAAAGGTGCAGTAACATTAAACGCGATTGTTGCGATTGGTGCAGCAATTGCGGCACCGATCATTGGTGGAATAATCAAGGCAGGATTCTCTGTCAAATTAGGAAATTGAATCTTTGGTGTAACAATACCTTGAGCAATTGTTGCGCCAATTTTGTTTTCGTGAAATGACATTGCGGGGAAGCCAACGAATACAGCTGTTGTACCAATTAAGATTGCTCCTGCAGCCTCTGGTGAAGTTACACCCGTTGCGCCAATTGCAACAGCTAATGCTGCTGCTGAAGCTGGTGTCATCGTCATTGCACCAAAGACCATTGCCACAATAGCGGTACCAATAATTGGATTGACAGCGACACTAGAAGCAATGAATTTTCCAACTGCAACCAAAGCTGGCGTTGTTACTGCTGCCAAATAATAACCTGAAACAGTACCAACAATTGTTGTGGCGGCAGGAACAATGACCATGTCCAGAGGTGTTTTACCACTCAACCACTTGCCAAACAATACTGCAATCAAACCAGCAATAACAGCTGATATTGGTTGTCCAGTAGTCATCACAGCTGAACCAGCAGCTTGTGCACCAGCATATCCTGTTGCTGTGACGCCTTGCACAGCCTTGTCAGTGAAGAAAACAGCATTCGCACCAACCGCCGAAGCAGCCATAGCACTAAACATCACCATAGTATTGGTTTTCATTTGTGAAGCAATCGCCGCTCCAAATGCTGCCGGTAACATAATCTTTGTAATTGCGCCCATTTGCACCATTGGCGCCCAATGGATGAATCCAGCAATTGTTTGTAACAACAAGCCCATGCCCAAAGTAACCAAAATGGCATTTGATACTGCAGCACTAACTTTATAAACTGTATCACGGATTGATTCTTTCTCTTGCACAGCCTTTTCTTTAATTGCATCTGTATTGATCTGACGTTGTGGTGTAATTGCGTTTTGTGCCATGATATTTCTCCTGTTTAATAACTTAATTCCAATATGAGCTACTAACAATCGCTGAGAAAAATAAAACGTCCCAACGATTGCTCGCTAGGACGTTTCCTACCTAACCAGCTACTCTGACTCTCTTAGTAAAGTCTAGTAGCTGATTAATTGCTCAAATAACAACCTACTAGACTCAAATGAGAAGGAGGTTGAGGAGGAGTGCGTTATTTTGATGTGCTTGAACATTTTTAGTCATGTTACGTCTCCATTTTTTGAGCGAATTACTCGCTTGTTTCTATGAGTAATAATATACCCTAATAATATTTATATGTCAATACTTTTTTATAAATCTAATAAAACTCTCTAAAACTATAGTATAATAAACAGGGAGGAAAAATATTATGAAACAAATATTTCAATTTATTGGGGCCGTGGTTACAGCGATTATCGGGCTGTTAATTTTGATTCCTGTCATATTAACAATTATTGGCGTAGCAGTTCCAATCGTACTTAGCATTATTGGCATTGCGCTCTTCGTTGCCTTAATTATAGCTGCTATTGCTGGCATTATTGGTTTAGTTACATTTTGGCGCTTCAGAAAAAATATCAAAGATAACGAGTTTGAGTTTGTTAGAAATGGTAAACATTTCAATATACATATTAGTAAGGACGGTACAAAGGTAAATAATCGACGTGATGTTACAAATGACGATGAAGATTAAACTAGAGCAATATGCTCAGCAGTTTTCTGACAGCCCAGATACATTGGTTAAAATAAATGCAGCTCGTAAGACATTACAGTCCCTTGCTCAGCATACTTTACCCGACCACCCCTTACCTCAGCTTAGTTTTTCTAGTCAAGACATTCTATCCGATTTACGACTGATGCCTCTTGATGATTTACTTTCTGAATTTCGACAAACAATTATTAAGTCTTTTGGCGTCTGGCATTTACCAAATAAGCTTTGGTTATCGGATTTAAATCAATTTATTGATGGCCGACGAGTTTTAGAAATTATGGCAGGAAATGGCGTTATTTCTAGCCAATTGCGACTTTCTGGCAATAACGTAATCGCAACAGATAATTTCGATTGGCACGGTCAAGATATACAGCATCCTGATTTATGGACAGAAGTTAGCTGTTTAGATGCATTGAAGGCTATAAAAACAATGGCTTATGATGTGGTTATTCTAAGCTGGGCACCTGATACCGATGAAACAGACTGGCAAGTTCTACAAACCTTACGTGCGCTACACTTTAATGGTGACTTTATTGTCATTGGTGAAAAAAATGGCGCAACCAATTCACAATTATTTTGGCAGAATGCAAAACTATTACACCCAAAAAAGTTAAATCAATATCATCAACCATTTGATTTTATTAGTGATCAAGTTTGGTTAGTACAATAAAAAAAACGATCTGGTGATAGAAATTATCACTTGATCGTTTTTTATTTGTACTTTTCTTCTAAACTGCTCATCCAGTGACCTACCCATATGCCGAGGATGAATAGGATAAGACTTATAAATCCACTCATTATGTTAAAGCCACTATAATCAGCGACTGGTGGAATAACAATTAAAAGCGTTGATACCACAACAATTCCTAAAATAAAATGGTACACTTTAGCATAATAGTGATGTAAAAGATAGTTCATTAATTTTGAAAAAAGGATTAATGTTAACATGCCACCAAGTGCTATTGGCAAAAATACACTTATATCAGCACGTTTAAATCCGGCTAACATTGGGTCAAACAATCCTAGGTATAACAATAAGTTTGATGGACTTAACCCTGGGACAATAACGCCTAACGCGATTAGTGCCCCGCCAACATCCAAGAAAAGAAATTAATCGGCATGTTCCCAAAGATGGCCGTCATATTATATAGAAATAATCCACCAACAACTATTGTGACGACGAACAATATCCAGTCGCTCAGGTTCCGACCATACTTGCCACTTTCCTTTGTCAGAGCTGGTAAAGTGCCAATAATGGCCCCAGCAAACCCCCACAAAATGATTACTTTATATTCTACAAGCAAAAATTCTAATGGTCGGCTTAATAAAATAATACCAGCAATACCACCCAATCCCACTGGTAGAAAAAACCAAAAATCTTTCTTAAAATTCTGCCTCAAATGCGCCATGAAGTTCAGCATTCGTTCATACAAACCAAGTATTGCCGCTAATACGCCACCAGATACACCAGGAAGAATAAACCCTAGAGCAATGAATATCCCTTTGAAAAAGCGTATAAACCACTCTTTAATGTTACTATTGTTCATAAGTAGCACCTCAATATGATGTATATTATTGTTCTAAGTGTTTTACTGCATACTGCCAATTACACTAAGCTTAAAAATTGCTTAATATTCCATTAAAGCTAGGAATGGCACTTCGCCAGCTTCCATAATTTTTTCACGGCCTTGCAAGTTTTCTAGTTCTATAATAAAAGCTACGCCAGCAACGATGCCACCAAGTTTTTCAATAATTTCACGTGTAGCATTAATAGTGCCACCTGTCGCTAGTAAGTCATCAACAATCAGCACACGTTGTCCTGGCTTAATAGCATCTTTATGAATTTCTAGCTCATTAACACCACCATACTCTAGTGTGTATGATGCTGATACAGCTTCACGAGGTAATTTACCACCTTTACGAGCTGGAACAAAGCCGATATTCATCGCATACGCCAGCGGAGAACCTACAATAAATCCACGTGATTCAGGACCAGCAATTAAATCAACGTTTAAATTTTTAGCAAAATCAGCAATAGCATCTACTGCTTGCTTATAGGCCACACCATCACCCATTAATGGTGAAATATCACGAAAACTGACACCTGGTTCAGGGTAATCTTCAACTGTTGCAACAAAATCATGTAAGTCTACTGTCATTCTAAATCTCAGAGCTATCGCTCATACTTTCTTTTTAACGATTTGCCAAATACTTTTGGTATGTTATTGACGTGGTTAAGGGTTTTTGTGCTGCTCCCGAAATAATTGTAACAAATCCATTAGTAACATGCACGAAACCTAATTCAATAAATACTTGAATCATAATGTTCAAATCGTTCTTATTGATATTTAACTGCTCCGCTATTTTATCCAAGTTCTGCGCAAAATTTAAATCCTGATGTGCGTAAATGAATTTATATACTTGAGCAAAAAACTTTTTATGAGCAGCATTTTCAGCAGTTGCCTCTGGTGTATTAATAGCAGTTAGTAGAAGCTGTATTGTTTTGCGCCCACGGAAATAATTAATGCCAAGAGTCGCAGCAAATGATAGCCCTACAGGATTAGCAACCATAGGCACCCAATCTGGATGGTTAAAGCCAACCGCTTCAACATTATTTTCTAAAGCTAACTTAATATGTTGCTTTAAGTTTCCCATGGTTGTTACTTTATTAATCTTTGGTTGCTGCAATCCAAACACTGGCTGCTGATTTCCAGTACCGAAAGGTTCAAGCAGGCGTAGTTCTTCATACGTTTCAGTGCTGATCTCATTAACCGACAGTGTCGTATTAATATTAATTGGCTTGGCATGAATTTGTAATTTAGCTGAGTTCAAACGAACTTGCTCTTTCAATACATCTAGTTGCTCTGGGAAAATAGCTAATCCTAATGCACTGGCATGCCCACCAAACGTATCATATAAATCGTGAAAGGTATTCATAAATTGATAGAGATCAAAATCACCAAAAGTGCGACCAGATCCTTTATAAACACCATCCGTTAAACTTAAAACAATTGTCGGCTTTTGTAATAGTTCCACCAATCGACTAGCCACAATACCCAAAATACCTTGATGCCAATCTTGACCAGCGATAACCAAGACTTGATCATTTTTGTATTCTTCTGACAAAGCCATTTGTTTTGCAGAACCAAATACCTCTTCAACAATTTCCTGACGTTGCGCATTAATAGCCTCAACTTCAGAAGCAATAGCAGTTGATTCGTCTGGATCTTGACTTAACAAAAGTTTTAGAGATAAGCTAGCATCCCCTAAACGACCAACAGCATTTAAACGAGGAGCAATCTTAAATGAAACGGTTTCTGAAATAACTGGTTCATTATCTTTCTTGCCCGCATTTTTCAACACTGCAGTTAGACCTGGACGTGGCGAAACATTAATTTGTTTCAATCCCCATGAGACTAAAACCCTGTTTTCGTCGGTCAAAGACACCATATCAGAAATTTCACCTAGCGCAACGAGATCCAACAGCTCAGTTGGTAGCTCTGTTTGATCCTCAACTGGTTGGCCCTCATTTAATAATGCTTGAGCAACTTTGAAAGCAACACCGGCGCCAGATAAATCACCAAATGGATACTGGCCTTCTGGATGTCTTGGGTGAATAACGGCATAAGCGTTTGGCAATGTGGCGGGCATTTCGTGGTGATCAGTAATAATGACATCAATACCTTGGCTCATCGCATATTCAACAGCTTCTTGACCACTAACACCATTATCTACTGTCACAATCAATTGTGCACCATCAGCAATAAGTTTTTTATACGTATCAATATTTGGCCCATAGCCATCTGAAAAGCGATTAGGTATGTAGGGTGTTACATCTGCCCCCAATACTTCTAAGGCTTCAACCATAATTGCTGTACTAGTGACACCATCCATATCATAGTCACCGTACACAACAATCTTTTCACCACCAAAAGCTGCGTCCTGCAGACGCTCAATGGTTCTATCCATATCATGAAGTAACATGGGATCGTGCAATTGTTCTACACTTGGTTGTAAATATTTAAAAGCTGATTCTGGATCTGTATAACCCCTTTGAGCCACAATTGTTGACATAAATTGACTAATATTTAGTTGTGTGCTTAACTGCCGAACAACCTTTTCACTTGGTTGTGGCAGAATGTTCCAATTATTTTGATTCATTACTATCTTTCTTAAAAGGAATATCAACAATGTCAAAGTCGCGTGCCACATACGTGTTAGCAAAGTTGCGACGGACATCGTGTATTAATTCTTTAACCATCGGCCCAATATAGCGAGCTGAAAGATGTGTCAATACTAACTTATCTACATGTGCTTGACGAGCCACACTTGCAGCATTTGCACTTGTTGAATGGGCATGGGCTTTGGCCATTTTCGCCTCTTCTTCGCTTGAGCCATAGGTACTCTCATGCACCAAAACATCAGCGTTTTTTGCTAACCACTCTACATTATCATTAGGACGAGTGTCTAAAATGAAAGTTACTATGCGACCTTTTTGGGCTTTACCAATAAAATCATGACCATTAACGATACGCCCATCTGGTAGTGTAACTGTTTTTCCTGCCTTTAGTTGACCATATACTGGTCCAGAAGGAATATTTTCCTGCTTTAGTTTATCAACTAATAGTTCGCCTGGATGATCTTTCTCTATCACACGAAATCCCCAGGTCTCAATACGATGACGCATTGGTGCGGCAATAACTTGAAAAGTATGATCTTCAAAGATGACACCTTCAGTTAAGTCAACATACTCGATTGGATACGATAGGCGTGTTTCGGAAATTCGCAGTGCCGTTTGAACAAATTCTTTAACACCCTTAGGCCCATATATAGTTAAAGGTTCATTTTTATCAGCACCTTGAAAGGAACGTGAGCTTAAGAATCCTGGCAATCCAAATATATGATCACCATGCAAATGTGTAATAAATATTTTTTCAACTTTACGTGGTCGCAAAGTGGTTTTTAAAATTTGATGTTGCGTTGCTTCACCAACATCAAAGAGCCACACAGCATTGCGTTCGTCTAAAAGGCGAAGCGCAATACTAGTAACATTTCTAAATTTAGATGGTTGGCCAGAGCCAGTCCCGAGAAATTCAAGTTGCATTCATTTTACCTACTGAGCGCTTTCTTAATAACGTTCATAACTAGTCAATTATAACAAAAAATGAGCGTTTCCGCTCACTTTCATATCATTTAGATTGAATTTATCTTAAAATATATTAGTTAAATTCAATTCCACTTATCAGCTTTAAATTGCAAGCGTTGTGCCATTTCTAGTGCTTCTCGTTCCGGATCTTTCTTATAAAAATCCTGGTGATACTCTTCTGCTTCATAAAATGGTTTGGCGTCTTCAATTTTCGTCACGATGGGTTCATCAAAACGATTTGAAGCTGCTAATGCGGCCCTAGATTCTTCAGCAATTTCACGTTGTTCAGGACTATTTACAAAAATCACTGGACGGTAGTTATCACCGCGGTCTTGGAATTGACCCATTGCATCAGTTGGATCAGTCTGTTCCCAATATATTTCGACTAGTTCACGATAACTTATTTTTTCGGAATCAAACCAAATTTTAACGGCCTCTGTATGGCCAGTAGTATGTGAGGATACTTGCTCATAAGTTGGATTTTCGACATGACCACCCGTGTAGCCTGAACGAACTTTTTCAATTCCATCTAATGAATCAAATGGTTGCACCATGCACCAAAAACAGCCGCCAGCAAATATTGCAGTTTCTATCGCCATGTTATTTCTCCTTACAAATTAAAAGTAAAAGCAGTTATACTCATTTTACTTTAATTGAGATTAAATTTCAAAAGTTTCCTGTTTTTTAGCTAGCTTTGTTCGCTCAATATCTTCTTTAGCGTGAATTAATCTTGTTATCAGAGCATTAAATGGCATAGGTACACCATGTTCAGATCCCAATTTAGCGAAGTAACCATTTAAAAAATCGATTTCTGTATGTTTACCAGCTTTAATATCTTGATACATTGATGGGTAATGATTGCCAGCATGTTCAGGTCGTATGAGTAAGGCTAAATCCTTCATAATCGCGTTTACATCAACGTTAATTCCTTCTAACTCACCAATTTGTTTTATTTCATCCAGAATATTTAGTGATAAATCCATACCATTTCCAGCCATACCAAACTCTGCAATATTTGCATCTAACAAAACTGTTAACGGATTAAGGACAGAGTTAATTCCCGCTTTATGCCAAATTGCTTCAATGACATTTTGAGATAATGTCACATTGAGACTAGCCTTATTCAGAGCCGATACAATTGGTTTAGCGTTAGCCTCACCGATTGCCTGTAATTTGATGGACCCAGTTCCTGTCACGCGAATTTCCCCAGGATTAATTAATTCTGATGTCCACAAAGTCACACCAGCCAAAATCTGATCGCGATTAACATGCTTTTCCATGACCTCAATATTACCAAGACCATTAGAAAGAACCAACAGCTTGGTGTTCTTAGTAATAATGTGCTTGATATCTGTTAACATCGTATCTAATTGAGGGGTTTTCGTTAACAAAATAATAAGGTCAAACTTACCATCAATTTCTTTAGCTGTCATGACAGGAATATAATATTTTTTTGTTACCCCATCATCTTGATGCACTGTTAACCCATCTGTGCTTATGGCAGCAATATGTGCAGCCCAGCCATCAATTCCTGTCACTTCATGGCCAGCTTGTTGTAACATCACACCAACTCGAGCGCCCAAAGCACCAAATCCTGCTATTGCT
The DNA here is from genome assembly GCF_001891125.1 of Leuconostoc suionicum. Taxonomy (NCBI): domain Bacteria; kingdom Bacillati; phylum Bacillota; class Bacilli; order Lactobacillales; family Lactobacillaceae; genus Leuconostoc; species Leuconostoc suionicum. The sequence goes on from NZ_CP015247.1 coordinate 1,413,944, forward strand.
ATTTTCATAATTTTAGAAGCGTGAGCAATCAGATATTTGTTCACAATACCTGAAATAGCTAAACGCATTTCCTCCATATCTGTTTGCTAGTTCTGTTACTTTTTCACACAAAACTTTTTACTGTTCTTCACTCTTTATATCATCCAGCAAGTCACGCTCTTGTTGCGTTAACAGCCGCTTTTCTAATAAATCAGGTCGGCGCAAATAAGTACGACGCAATGACTCCTTTAATCGCCACTCTGCAATTTTGGCGTGATTACCACTGGTCAAGACTTCAGGAACCATTCGTCCCCGAAAATCAGCTGGTCGTGTGTACTGCGGAAATTCTAACAAACCATCTTCAAAAGAATCTCCCTCAGCACTCGCCGCATTTCCTAAAATTTCGGGTAGAAAACGTACTGTGGCATCAATAATAACCATCGCGCCGAGTTCTCCACCTGTCAAAACATAATCACCTAGTGAAATTTCATCATCGACTAATTCTCGAATACGCTCATCATACCCTTCGTAGTGACCAGCAACAAAAGTCAAATGGTCATAAGTAGCTAATTCTTGAGCAACTTCATGGTTGAACTGTCTACCGGCTGGATCCAGCAGGATCACACGTCCTTTGCCACCAGCTTGCTTTTCCACAGAGGCCATCGCATCAAATATTGGTTGCGGTGTTAATAACATGCCAGCACCGCCACCAAATGGATAATCATCAACGTTATTATGCTTATTTTCGGTGAAATCTCGAAAATCAGTCACTTGAAAGTCTAACGCCCCTTTATCAATCGCTTTGCCAATAATTGATTGGCGCATTGGTGCAAACATGTCGGGAAATAAGCTTAAAACATCTATTCTCATTAATCTAATAACCCTTCTAAAGCGTCAATTGTAATTAATTTGGCGTCAACATCAACTGATTTAACAACATCATCAATCATAGGAATCAAAGCATCTGATTGACCGTCACGTTGAACTATCCAAACATCATTCGCTCCTGTTTCCATAATTTCCTTGACAACACCGATTTTGTTACCGTCCAAATCAACCACAGTGCTATCGATAATTTCATCGTAATAGTATTGATCGTCTTCTAATTCTGGACGAGCTACACCTTCAATATAAACATCATCACCTTTATATTTTTCAATTTCATTAATGTTGGTTACCCCAACAAATAAGACCAACCACATGTTTTTATGTAGTCGTGATGATTGCACTTTGACAGGGATACGTCCCTGTTTTGTATCAATAAATAGATCTACTCCCTTTTTGAAGCGATCTTGAGCAAAATCAGTAATCGCCATGATTTTCACTTCACCACGAATACCATGTGTGTTTACGATTGTGCCTACTTTAAAATAATTTTCTGTATTAGTCATAAGTCTATTGTATCAGGTTTTACAAACGGAAATACAAAAAAAGTACGTCATAAAATCTCACTGACGCACTGTTTCTCACTTCTCTAATAGGTTTTCTAATACTAATAATTTTTTTTTAATGTCGGTACCGTATCTATACTTACCCACACCACCACTCTTAGGTAAGATATGATGACAAGCATTAATAATTGGAATAGGGTTTTTACCAATCGCTGTTGCTACAGCGCGAACAGCAGTGGGATGATTAATCTTTTTTGCGAACTGCTCGTACGTTAATAATTCATGACAAGTATTTAGAGCCTGCCATACCTCTCTTTGAAAGGCGGTAGATTTAAGGTAACCAATCTTGATCCGCGAAAAATCAATCTTTTCACCAGCAGCATACGCTCGAAAAAGACTTGTTTCTGGCAATACTTGCTGTTCTAATTCATATTCTGGAAAGTCATTTAAGAATTCGCTAACACCATCATCAGCTAGACTAACGCACACAATTTGATCATTCTGTTTAAATAATGTTAGTTTACCGTTTAAAAAAGAGATTGTTTCATATTTTATCATTACTTCACCATGACATTTTCGTGTAAAACCCAATAAGTAATATTTATTGTCTATTTTACACTAATTACTCGACCGACATTCAAAGCAATTAATTGTGGATCACCAACCTGATAACCAACATATTCCCGTTGAAGTGCTTGTTGATACAAATGAAGCTGTCCCTTATATCGTGCCTGCAATTTAGCCAAGACTTCATCTATTTGAGTATTCCGAACAAAATCAGTTTTATAATCAAACAATGTGACTGTTCGTGATGCTTCATCAACAAAATACCCATCAATAATACCATGAATTAACACTGGTGCTGAATCCTCTAGTGTGTCATAAATATCACTGGCTGGCATAATCATAGCAAAAGTAGCTTCTCTGTGCAACGTCTTCTGGTGAGCAATGATTTGTTTGGCAAAATCGGATTGCAAAAATGCAAGAATCTCATCAATTTCAATTAGTGGTGCCACGCCAGGCAAAATTCTTTTATTTTCAACCAATTCGTCACGTAATTTTTCTATGCTCTGTACTGTATTAATTTTGGTAAAATCAATCAACTGTAAGATCAAATGTGTTGCCGTTCCTACAGCAGAGCTTGATGGTTTTTGCGAACCATCATTCATGAAATCTGGTAAAGGTAACTCGTCAACCTTCAAAACATTAGCAGGTTGTAATTGTCCATTTTCAGTAATAACGGCCGTCTGCATTTGAGCAAGATCTGGGTCCTCAAATATTTGTTTGATTTCACTCACAGATTGATACGCCGCTGTTTGTGTTGCTTGTAAGTTAGCATACTGATAATTCAAAATTGTTTTAGCTCGATCAAAATCCATCGGCGAATAGGTTCCATCCTCAACTAATTCACTCCCCTCAGCACTCGCTATTGGTGCGTGAATTTCGTTTTGATTCGTGAGTGTAACAGCCACCTTTCCTGTTAATGGTGTTTCAGATCCCACTAACCTTGGTAATTGACCATCACCAAGCCAATCTTCTAGTACTTTGTTTTTTGTACGAGCTAAACTCATAATAGTCCATTTTAGATATGAATCAGCTTGTAAGCGCAAAAATTCAGGTAAAAATTGCCCATTAGCGTTCTTGGATTGCTGCCACAAAGATTTTAAGGATTGGTTTCCTGCTTCTCCCTTGACTTTCACCGAACCAATGATAAACAATTGTTGTTCAGCTCTCGTCAGGGCAACGTATAAGAGACGCATTTCTTCAGACCAACTCTGTCGCTTTAACGCCTGCTGTACTACAAGCTTTTGTAATGTAGGTATCATAACCAAAGCATCTGGTTGAATATACTCTAACCCTATACCTTCATTTTTTTGAATCAATAAGCCGCCCTTTAAATCCTGGGTATTAAATGATTTATCAAATTCTGGTAAAAATACAATTGGAAATTCCAATCCTTTTGATGCATGGATGGTCATAATTCTTACAGCTTGAGCATCCGTTTCTTGTGCTGCTTCGCCTAAATCACTGTCACCAGACTGCAACTGTTCAATATATCTAATAAAACGGAACAAACCGCTATGCGTATTATTTTGATAGGTACGCGCATATTCGTATAACGCATGCAAATTTGCTTGTCTTTGTGCACCTCCCGGCATACCAGCAACGTAATCAAGCCACGCCGTATCATCATAAATAGCCCAGATTAATGCTACTAAATCGTTTTGTGTCGCAATTACATGCCACTTTTCAATTAAATTGAGGAAATTTTGCGCTTTTTGATTTTGTTGCGCGTAAGCTTGCAACGCTGTCCAGTAATCATGCATTTTATCCGCAATACGAATTGCCGCCAACTCATTTTCATCAAAGTTAAAAACTGGAGAACGTAACACCGCGGCTAATGGAATATCCTGATGTGGATTATCTATGACACGCAATATATCGAGCATCAGATACACTTCCATCGTCTGAAAATAATTACCGACACCTTCAACTTGAACGGGAATTCCCGCCGCACGTAAGGTTGACACAAGGTCAATATAGCCCGACTTAGCTCGTGTCAAAATGGCAATGTCATTATACTGCACTGGACGGAGACCGGCTGGGTCAGCTTTACGATCGAATATTGAAGTTTCACGTAGCTTCAGTATTCTTTCGGCTAGCAAGGCATATTGGGCCTGCCTTTTCTCAAATACTTCCGTATCAGTTTCCAAATCTTCTTCAGCATCTTCGACAATAATATCCATATGAAATACAGCAGGTACATCATCTGGATAAGCGGCTTTCGGAACTAGTTTTGCCTCACCCGCGTAGGCAATATCTCCAAGTGTTTCATCCATTATTTGCGTAAAAATCAAATTCGTAATATTAGTGACGTTATTTTGCGATCTAAAATTATCCGCTAAATCAATACGAATATCATCGTTTTCTTTTTTTGCAAATTGTTTATACTTCTTTGTGAACAGAGATGGTTCTGCTTGGCGAAAGCCATAAATACTTTGCTTCACATCCCCAACCATATACATATTATGCCCGTTCGAAACACTAGTTAACAGAGTTTCCTGTAATTGGTTGATGTCTTGATATTCATCAACTAAAATTTCATCAAATTGCCCTTGGATTGTTTGTTTGGTAACATCATCTGATAGTATTGCTAACGCCAAAGTTCCTAAATCTGGGAAATCAAGTAATTTTTCTTCGCGCTTGGTCTTTCTAAATGATTCTCGGAATGCTTGCGTTACGAGAATTAGCGTATCAATTAATTTATAAGATTCTTTTTGCACTAGTTGCCATGACTTTTCATCGAGTGCAAAATAAGATGTTATCAATGAATTCATTTGCGATTTGACGCCAACAACCTGCCCTTTAATCTGTCGAGCCACTTCAAGCGTGGCTGACAAATCCAGATCTTCTTTGATTGCCTTTGTTTGAGAATTAATCTTACCACTTGGCGTGTCTAAAATAGCTTCCCGAAGTTCATCCCAAGACCCAACCATCGCTTTGTCTTGGATTAATAATAAATAATCTTGGATCTCAAGAAAAGCATCTTGTGTTTTTTTGAGTTCATCAATTCCTGTAATAGTAAGTTGTACTTCTTCAACTTTTTTTATCAGATCCTTGATAATTTCTAGGATAATTGGCCGGATGCTGTGTGTATATAACGCTGTTGCTGTCAGCGGTTTTCCTGTCACTTCATAAGGTTCACGTAGCTTCTCTAACCATTCATTTCCGTCAGCGCGGGCTTCTGCAAAATCTGATAACCTTAAAATGATTTTCTGTAACTGGTCATCTTGATTTGGATTACCAAAATTATTTACTAGTGTTAAAAACTGTTCATGATGAATATTACTTTCATCATAAAAATCAGCCAAAACATCAGTTAACACATCTTGTTGTAATAATTTACGTTCAGCCGTATCCGACAATAATCGAAATTGTGGGTCTAACCCAATGACATGGTAATACATCTCAATAATTCGTAAAGCATACGCATCTATGGTTGAAATGTTCGCTGCTGGTAATATCAAAAGTTGCTCTTGTAAAAAGCGTTTTTGATTTTCATCAGCTAACTTTAAACGTTTTTCAATAGCGACTTCTAAGCGTTCCCGCATTTCTTTTGCTGCAGCGTTTGTAAAAGTTACAATTAAAAATCTTTCGACACTCACACCACTTAAAATTTTTTGAATCAGACGTTCAATTAAAACAGTCGTCTTTCCTGACCCGGCTGACGCAGCAACTAGAATATTATGATCCTTTTCTTCAATTGCACGTTGCTGATTTTTTGTGAATTTGGTTGCCATTAATCTTGACCACCTTTCAATAATTTAATGATTGAATTTTTATCAGCTGGCGATTGCACTTTATAAGTATCACCCAATGCACGATCAAAACGGATAATATCAAGATAAGGAGAATAAGTTAATCCACCTTCAACTGGCATAATTGGAAAATACCCAGACAAAATGAGATCTCCCGCAGTAATAATATTTTCACGATTACGCTGTAGTAATAAAGCAAACTCATCTGGATCAACTGCGTCTACACCAATCTTTCCTAACGCACCGTTTTTCAGTAATACTACTGGATAGTGAGCTGATTTTTCTTGTGGTTCTAAAGTTGTCAGCGCAGAAACATACGCTGGCTCAGAAATAAAAAGGCCACGATATTTAAAAGTTTCTGGTATTAATTTGCCAGTAAATAGCGCATTAAGATTTGTTTGATTCGTTAGTTTGGTTTTTTCTGGAGATATTTTGGCAAAAAAAGCACCTCCAATAGCCGCAACACCAAGTTTTCCTGCGCTTTGTTGGGCAGCGTTCCAATAAGTTAACAATTGCATTTGCAAACCATCGTAAGCTTGACCCCAATTAAAGGTTTTGCCATTTGATTTATAATCAATGATTGTACCGAATTCGCCATTTACATCTTGCTTATCAAAACGATCAAGTTTACCACGCACTTGCATACGTGCAAAAGAAAGTGGTGGTAATGATTCCTTTGAAAAACCAAATAATTGCTCAACAGCTTCTGGCTTGCTCGTATTTTCTCGTGCTGCAGCTTGTAAATTCAGTACTAGCGTTTCACAGACACGTGTCAAATAGTTTGTAGTTGCCCGCATTTTTCCAGAGTCATTTAATATTTCAAACGCTGGTAACGCTAATTGACTCTGCATATGTTGTCGCACTAAGGCACGTAATTCATCCCCAGTGATATCGCGTAAACTTTTATTTTTTACAATTAATTCATGGAGCACATTTTCAAAAACCGCATGATAAAGCGTACCAGTTTGAGCCACATTCAGTTCGTTCGTTGCGCGCTCTTGCAACTTCAAACCGTACTGGAGAAAGTAAGCAAATGGATTACTATAATAACTTTCCAACTGTGATATAGAGACGTTTAGTCGTTCACCAAACAAAGCCGAGATGAATTCTGGCTTTAATTTTGTAGTATTATTTTGATAATTTGGTGCTGATAAAACACGTTCAAGTCTATCTTGCATTGTATTGGAAATAACATTTTGAACGGCTTTAAAAGCTGCTGTTTGGCCATAAACAGGTAAAATTTTAACCAAATCAGACAAAGTTGCTCTTGCTGTTCCAACATAGTGCTTTAATAGCGATGCCGCGCTACTTGGTATGCTACCGATTACCTCTACTTCACTATTAAATGTATCTACTAATCGTTTGAAAAACGGTGACATTTCTGCTAGTTGTCCACTGGGTTCCAAAATTGGGTAAGAAAGTGTTATTGACCCGATGGAACTCATCAAACTGCCATAAAAAAGAAGGTTTTCTTCTGCCATCTGCTGTTGTGCAGTGTTTTGCAAATAACGCGGATTAGTTCCTGACTGCAAAGCAGGTTGCACAATTGAGCGCTCAGCATCATTGATCAGCGCTGCGTTTTTTGCTTGTGCTGGCAAATTCTGACGTGTGCCACCAATAAAATAAAGTTGTTTATACTGTGTATTTTGAACAATTCCTGCTTCTGAAATCATTAATTGGTCCAAATTATTCGGTATACCAGAGAATTTTGCGCCAGACAAACCAGCTTGCAATGTGGTCACTATATCAGTGAGTGACACACTGCGCTCACCATCAATTTCAACCATCTCATCTAAAGTTTTTGTTAGCATTTGCCAAACTTCTTCACTCTGCTGTGAACGAGATAAATTCCCTTGTGCAATAAAATCATCACGCTGTTCTAAAAGAGCATCGGTTACATGATATTTTTGTAACCATAACACAAGATGCGTCACCGACTGACGCAAATTCTTAGCCATTGCAAATCCATCATCCAACTCATCAAAAGCTTCGACAATAAAGTGTCGTAGATATTCCAAACGGTTGTTAACTTTTTCGTCTTCTGAAATTTCTGTATCATCGTCATCTCGCGTCACTTGAAAAAGTTTAAATGGTCGTGAAAAATCACGCCACCTTGATTCATATGGTCGATAAGCATATAGATAGTTATCCATATGCGAAACAATATCAAAAAATTCGTCGTGTGAAACAATTTTATTTTCAAAAGTTGGTCGTAACAATCCTGTCTTTAAAATTGCTAACATCGTCTGATACTGAAATTTATTAGGTGCTAACAAGTTCAATATTAGCTCTACGAGGGGATGATTCATCATATTCACATCTATATCTAAAAAATATGGTAACTCAAATTGCGACATAACTGCTTCTATATGTGCTTGATATGGTGTTAAATCTCGTGACAAAATAATAATATCGCGTAAATGTAATGTTGGATCATCAACTAGTGAACGCCTAATACGTCGTGCTACTTCTTTAATTTCAGTAATCGGATTTTCGGCTGCAAAAACATTCAAGTGTACCTCATCTCGCGAGCCAGTAAAATTGCGGTACTCACCCAAACACGCCCAAGCACCTAAAACCTGTTGTGCGGTCCTTGATAATGGTCTCATTTTTGTAGCGGCAGTAATCGTCACTTCTTGCTGGGCAGTACGTGCTGTTACGGATAATTGTTCAACCGTTGTCATTGGTTTAAAGAACACATCACCTTCTTGTTGTTGGCCAATTTTTTCAGGATCACCGAGGACACCCATTGTCACTGGATAAGTGGTAATTAATTGATTGACTACCATCATTTCTGCACTTGTAAACCCATTAAAGCCATCAAAATAAAATGCAACGTTGGATAGTTTAAGATCAGCCAACTGTTTTGAAAAGGCTATCAATGTTTCCTGTCCTGTAATTTGATGCTCACCCATGCGAGCATTAAAATCATCAGCCACGATTGCCAAATCATGTAACTTGGCATTAAGTGTTTGCCTCAGAAATATATTATCTGCAGAGTTCTCAAGAATTTCTAATAAATTTTCTGGCGTGACATTACTAGCGCGTAACTCGACTAGCTGAGCCACCAATGCAGACACAAAGCCACTTTTTGTTTGCATCCGTGAGAACACTGGTAAGTTATCCGATTGTTCACGTAAAATATTTGAAACAATCATAAATAATCCCGTTGGTTCGACAATATCTGGTTGCCGATCTGGGGTGTTTTTCATTAATGCCCAAGCTAAACGGGTTAATGAGTAGACTTGTAGACGACTTTGCGCATACAACTCACTGGCGTCGTTACCATTCATTGTTGAAAAACGCTGCAGTACATTGACTTCACTATCGAATTTCACATGATTAGGGACAATATAAAAAACTGTCAGCAACTCATTTTGACGAAATTGCTGTTGAATCTTTGTCAACATTTCGGATCTTAAGTCATGTTGCCCATTACCCATTACAACATTGAGTGACATTAACTCAATCTCTCTTCCTGAACATAGTTAATCGGTAGCCACTCTAACACGCGTTCAATTTGTTTGTTCCAATAATACCATTCGTGTGTGCCAGGTGCTGTTTCATATGTGATATCATAATTTAATTGCTGCAAGGTTGATATGGCAACATCATTAATGGGCTTCAAAAAATCTTGTTCTCCTATCCATGCATATAGTTTTGGTCGCTTGTGACACGTTTTAGCGAGAGCTAAAATATCATTTTTAGATCCAGCGAAACTATCAAAATCGCCAAAAATTCCTTGCCAATATGAAAGCTTTTCCATCTTTAAAAAGTCTTCTTGTCTCGGATTACCTACTAATGCGCCGGAAAGAGAGGCGGCATAGCTGAATTGATTTGTTCCCAAGGCCAACTTAAACGCACCGTAACCACCCATTGACAGTCCGGCTACGAAATTTTTTTCTCTTTTAGTTGATATTTGTGGAAATAAGCTAGCAACTTTTTCAGGTAGCTCACGTGCTAATGCATCAAAGTAGTTCAATCCATAGGTTGTATTAGTATACCAGGCTAAGTCAGTAGACGGCATTACAATTGCTACAGGTGTTTGCCTTACTAAACGTTCAATTGATGTCCGCCGTTGCCAAATTGCATGATCACCTGACATACCATGGAGAAGGTACAATACAGGAATATCCTTCAAGGTTTCTGTTGTCCAAGTTGGGTTATGATCTGATAATTCGGGTAAAATGACATTCATCACACGATCCATACCTAGTACTTTTGAATAATAATTAACTTCTAAAAAAGCCATGTCACACCTCTTTCCATTTACTATTAATGTTATTTTAACAGAAAAAGCGCACGATTGTTCGTACGCTTTTATAATTCCTATGACTAGTTACTTTAACCCATCAATCGTTATTTTCTCGATTGTCGCAATCTTCGCATCATCTAACATATTTGCTTTGAAACTGACTTTATCACCCTCTTTTAAAAATACAGCCTTAGGCGCATTATCTGCGTCAATCTTAAAGACAGCGGACTGTCCTTCGACCATAAAATTAACAATCGTATTTTTGCCATCATTAATTAATGCAACACGTGTTACACTACCGCTAATGCTTTTATCATACTTTTTGTTCGTTGAATGATTGTTTGTGCTATTTGAAGCTAAATCGTTACGATAATCATCAAGTGCCTCTTGGGCATTATCACCATCGACGACAATGTCGTTATCAATAGCATTGATATATACGTACTTTTTAAAGATTCCTTTACTATCTAATAATGAAACAACCCATGTTGGTGTGCCATCAATATTATATAGAATTGGCATTTGTGCTACCCATTTTTTCTCGGGATATATTTTATCTGCAATGCTGATCGCACCATCTGAGTCCATTAATCCTGAATGTGTGTCACGATAATAAGTTAATTCACCCGTTCGAGCATTAATTAATGAATAACCGAGAGCAGAATCCTGATTATTATTGCCAGACGTGAAATCAGTGAAATACAATAAGTTTCCCTTTGAATCAATTAATGGTGTGATTTGACCCGAAGCATAAACACCATTATCAGTTGGAATTTTCACATCACGTTTTGCGCCCAAAGATGTTTGGTTCCACCAACCCTTTTGATATCGACCATAAAATTCATTCATTTTATTTGCTGCGGAACTTGTAATAGGTGCATCAATAAATTTTGGCGCCTTATTGGCCGCGTAAATTTTAACTTCACCAGTTTGCGCATTCAACACAGCTGTTTTAAATTCGTTGAACTTCATTCGTCCAGAAACACCATATTCACGGTATAGTGTTTGAATATAGTATGGCGTACCACTCTCATCAATTTCTAAATTCATATTGCCCATGCTGGCATAAGTTGGTGCTGCCGCATATATTTTACGCGCCGCATCATTATTTAAATACGCCGATGGACTGTACTTTAATCGTTCTTTAACAAATTTCGGTTGTGCGTTAACATCAGTTGCACTAATAATGAAATATCCTGGGACTGATTTATTCTTTAACCATTTGAAAAAACCATTAAACTCTACTGTGGCCACATAAACATATTTACCATTAACAACTTGAGCAGTAATCCCGTCCAATTCATACATGTTTGAATTAGGGATGACACTAAATTTTTGTTGCATTTTCCTTTTGGCAGTATCAGGTGCCAGCGCAATTGGCATATCATTCGCGGATGTCAACAGCTCCGCAGACCCTTTAGTTTTAGCCGGTATTGAACTATAAACATTGTTAATACTGGTTAGCTTTGTGACAAAAGAAACGGCCCCTACTGCTATCCACAATACGAGTGGTGCTACTGCAACAAAAATATAGCGACGAAAGAAATAAGTTTTTGTACGATCACTCACATCCTTGGCGTAATTTTGGCTTCCCCAATCACGAATTTTATTAAAAGAAGCTAGTCCTGCATAGCCAATTAAGTTAATAATTGCTGCAACAAATGCAAATAAAATATTGACATTAATCAGTGTTGTCATATTCTTTGGCGGCAACTGAATATAAAGCACAACATAAGCCAAAATAAATTCAATCAAGGTGCTCAAGATGAACCATTTTACTCTGCGATTCAACGCCACCGCAATGATATTAACAAGCAATGTTCCAATCAAAAATACCAGTGTAACATTTGCAAAACTTAGTAACATATTAATTCTCCCTTATTAATGATGTTATTATCGACACACGATATTCGATAAATAAAAACAGTCGCTTCTAATTATAGAAGCGACTGTTTCGTCAGTTATATTAAACAAGTGCTAATAAATCAGCCTTCTTAGCAGATGAAGTATATGCAGTGCCTTGGGCATCCAAATATGCTTTGATTTCTGCAACAGTATTCTTATCTGTAGGCTTCTTAGCTGAAGCTTCCTTAGTTGTTGCCTTCTTAGCTGGCTTCTTGCCTGACTTTGAATCGTTGTACTTTGCCAAAATACCAGCATTGCTCAACAAGTTACGAACTGTGTCAGATGGTTGTGCACCATTACCCAACCATGACAAAATCTTTTCTTCATCCAACTTGATTTCTGCTGGTTGTGAGATTGGGTTATATGTACCAACTGTTTCGATAAAACGGCCATCACGTGGTGAACGTGAATCAGCAATAACGACACGGTAGAATGGACGCTTCTTTGCACCCATACGCTTCAAACGAATTTTAACTGCCATTGTGGTAGTCCTCCAAATTTCTTTTGTGCTTTTTACACTTTTAATTTACTATATAAGTATGCCATATACCAATATATATGTCAAGTAGAATACCTTGACATATATATTAAAAATCAGAAGAGCATTGTTTCAAAGTTACTATTCATCATTGCTATGACGCGCCGTATTAATTTCTTCACTCAAAATAATTAAATTATCTAGTGCTCGACGCGCCAACATTGAATCATGCTTACGATTTGCTGGGTTCGTAATGCCACCAAGCGTATGTGGTGTGTTTAAATCGTTAATAATTTTTATCAATTCATCTTGCCAAATTCTAAGTTGCTCATTTTCGCCCATAAGCCCTACTCCTATAAACACTTTACCCATTATTTTATCAAAATTACAACTAAATAACAAACCAATTGCTAAAGACTCACCTTCACTAAATAACTAATTGCCAAACAAAAAACATTACACATAATAAAAGTGTAATGTTTTTAATTTACTCTAAGCCTTCTGTTACAGCTTCTGGATAAAACTCACGTATGATTTCAGCTTCATGTTTCGATAATTCTGGGAAAGCTGGGTCAGCACCTAGGTCCTCATGGAACATACGATCTCGTGGAGAAACACCGCCTGTTGCATGAGCAACCGACAACTGCCAACCATCATAATCTTTAGCATTCTCAGCATCTTGAACATCTTGAACATCTTGAACATGCAATTGAGATACCATTAGAAGCAAACGAACATCGGCATGCAATTCTGCTAACCAGTTTTTTTGCTCAGCCGTCAAATACATTGTCAAAGCTGCTTCAGCATTTTTACCAATCAAATCCGCTTCACGCGCTTCTTCTAATACTTTGTTAACTGCATCGCGTAATTTCATAAATACTGCCCAATGATCAAACAATGCTGTCGTGTCACCCAAATCCTCTACCTCAGGCATATCTGTCAAGTAAGCAAATTCAGCTGTTTCATGTGGCAAATACTCCCATACTTCTTCAGCAGTATGTGGTAATACTGGCAATAGCAATCGTACAAGATCAGTTAACGTTTTATAAAAGACGGTTTGCATGGAGCGTCGGGCATGACTTGTAGGGGCCTCAACATAGACGACGTCTTTAGCAATATCCAAATAAAAGGCTGATAAGTCAACATTGACAAAATTAATAACACGCTTAAAAATATCATTTAATCGATAATTATCATAGTCTTTACGAATATCTGCAACAAACTCATTTTCTAAAGCGTAGAAATACTGATCATGTGCAGATAAATCACTGTAAGCAATTGCATCTTTTGTTGGATCAAAATCAGCTGTATTGGCCATCAAGAAACGCAATGTGTTACGCAACTTACGATAATTTTCTGAAACTTGTTTCAAAATTTCATTTGATACAGGCATGTCTTGCGATGTATCAACAGAAATTGTCCACAAACGTAAAATTTCAACACCAAGCTTGTTGGCCACTTCAATAGGAGAAATCGTATTACCCAGTGACTTTGACATCTTGTTACCTTTACCATCAAGGGTAAATCCTTGTGACAAGATTGCTTTGTAGGGTGCAATTCCATTGACGGCAACTGAGGTGATTAATGAAGAATTAAACCAACCACGATATTGATCAGATCCTTCCAGATACATATCAGCTGGATAGTCTAGTTGTGGCCGTGTATTCAATACGCCATTCCATGAAGAACCAGAATCAAACCACACATCCATGATGTCTTCTTCCTTAGTAAATTCGCCATTTGGAGAATGTTCATTAGTATAGCCTTCGGGTAACAAATCCTTAGCTTCATGTTCAAACCAATAATTTGAACCATGTTCTGCAAATAGATCAGCAACATGTCCAATTACTTCTTCATCAAGAATAGCAGTTCCATCCTCCGCATAGAATATTGGTAATGGCACACCCCAAACACGTTGACGTGAGATAACCCAATCGCCACGATCACGAATCATATTATGCAAACGCACCTTACCCCACTCTGGGAAGTAAGCAACTTTATCTAATTCTGATAAAATTTCACTACGGAATTTTTCAACAGATGCAAACCATTGTGGCACAGCTCGCCAAATGATAGGCTTTTTTGTACGCCAATCAAATGGATATGAATGCGTGATTTTTTCTTTTGCCAAGAACAAGCGCGCATCGGTTAACTTATTAATCACTGTACCAACAACATCATCGTAAAACTTGCCTTCAAAATCAGGACCAGCGTTAGCAGTCATGAATCCCTTAGCATCAACAGTGACATCAGCAGGCAAACCATATTTTTTACCCACATTATAATCATCTTCACCGAAACCAGGAGCTGTATGGACCAATCCAGTTCCAGAATCTAGGGTAACGTGATCAGCATTCATAACCAGCTCTTCTTGCTCACTGTCCCATGGATGATATGCAGTAATCTTATCAAGTTCTTGTCCCTTGTAAGTAGCCACAGTTTCCCATGATTCCCAGCCAAACTTAGGCGCCACTGTTTCAAGTAAGTCAGTGGCTACAACGAATTTACGGTCTTCCCCAGATGGTTTCACCACCGAATATTCAAAATCAGGGCCTAAGGTAATTCCACGAGAAGCTGTCACTGTAAAGGGTGTCGTTGTCCAAACTACAAAGTACGTATCCTCATCCAAGAGACCATGGCCCTCTTTAACTTTGTTTGCATAAAACAAAGACGTTGAATCAATATCGTGATATTCAATTTCAGCTTCAGCTAACGCAGATTCAGATGACCATGACCAGTAAACGGGCTTAGCACCCTTAAAAATATAACCTTTAGAAACCATGGTACCGAAAACTCGAATTTGTGCTGCTTCAAACTCAGGCTGTAAGGTTATGTATGGATTATCCCAATCACCTAACACGCCGAGTCGTTTAAAGTCAGCACGTTGTGTATCAACCTGCTTCAGAGCAAAGTCTTTAGCCAAATTACGCCACTCATGCTTTGGCATACTTTTGCGATCGTGCCCCAGCTTTGTCAATTGTTGCTCAATTGGTAAACCATGTGTATCCCAGCCTGGAACATACGGCGCATAGAAACCTGCCATATTCTTATAGCGAACAATAATATCCTTAGTAATCTTATTCAGAGCATGACCAATGTGAATATTTCCGTTCGCATATGGTGGTCCATCGTGCAAATTGAAATGTGGTTTCAATTGATTTTGGGATAATCTTTTTTGGTATAAATCCTGTGCATACCATTTTGCTTGACGCTCAGGTTCAGTTTTAGGTAGCGAACCACGCATTGGAAATCCTGTTTTTCCAAGATTTAATGTATCTTTATACTTCATTAATAAATTCTCCTTTTTATCATTTATAAGCCATCTTAAGCAAATTTATTTAAACCATAATAAATATAAAAAGTCCCTATGCTCGAAAGCATAGGGACGCAATAGCGTGGTACCACCCAACGTTTAGCAGCATAAAAGCTGCCCTCAACTGGGTTTTAACGATCCTCACCGGCTTAGCTTACTAAATCTTGATATTCAGCTAAACAAAATAGTAACTGATCTGGTCAACATCAGGGACGATCATCTCTAACCACCATGACTCGCTGCACGTATGAATGCCAACCTTGCTGTGTTACGCTTTTTATAATTATTTATCGTCTTCGTTTTGTTCCGATTCTGGAAACACTACCACGGGGCCTTGCTCCTCGCTTGACTCTGTATCGTCCTGTTCTTCATCAGGTTCAGGAACAGTTACTGGCTCAGCCTTAGCAATTTCGCCAATACGATGAGCAGTTACTTGCCCCATTGGTAAACGATGAACTGATTCTGCTAACTCATCGCTTTCTAATAGTTTACGCTGAGATTCCAATAATTGCAAGAATGAATTTTTAAAATCTTCAACTTCAGTACGTAATTGATTTTGCTCGTTCGTTAAATCAGCATTTTCTTGGGCCAAACGAATCGCATCAGCATCTGCTTTCGCGCGAGCATCATTAATAATCTTTGTCGCTGATTCCTGTGCATGAGTCAACTGCTTTTTGACTTCAACATCAGCATCTTGTTTCAAACGATCTGCAGCTTCTTGGGCAACAAAAATTGATTGATTAACTTGCTCACGCTTAGATTCAAGTTCATTAACTTTTGCTTGAGCTTCTTCATTTTGACGTTTTAGTTCATCACGCTCAGCAATAAGTGCCTCATAGTCTCCATTGATTTGGTCTAAAAACGCATCAACGTCCGTAGCAACATAAGCTTTGCTTCCTTTTTTAGTAAATTCATGATTCAAAATTTCATCAGGTGTTAGTGCCATAATTTTTCTCCTTTAATATTTTTTGTGCGTTCACAACTACAGTTATTTCATACTTGCTCACTATCTCCGGATAATATTGACAATGGATTTAATCTTGCCTTTTTTACTTAGTCCGTCAAGCAATTTAATTTGAATTCGACCATGCTTTCTGACTGAAATAACATCGTCAATCGCTAATTCTACATCCGGTTTAGCTATTTCGCTCCAATTCACGCGCACTTGATTTTCTTCAATTAGCTTTTTAGCACCAGAACGCGACAGGTCAAATCCAGCTGAAATTACTGTATCAAGTCGTAAAGAAGATAACAACAAGAAGTTTTCTTCCCAATCATTTATATGGGGTAGTACGTTATTAAGATCACATTCTATTAGAGACACTCGTACATGACCAATTTTAGTAACCATCTGTTGAATATATCGTTGCATTTTTGAATCAATGATGATTTGCCATCGACTATGTGTCTGATCATATAAAATATCACCAATAACATTTCTACTAATTCCACTATACATCATTGATCCTAAAATAGTTGAGTGATGCAGATTATTAAATTTAGTAGGATACTTTATTTCTAGCAGTGATATCTCAAATTCTAAATCAGCTTGAGGATATTCCTTGGGTATAAGAATGGCACGTTGGCTTTCCGCACCTTGAACACCACCATTAAAGTAAACAGCTAAATCAGCAGTATGATTTACTAAAACATTTAAAATGTACTGTTCCCGTGGATTGAGAAATTGTGTTAAAATACTACGATATTCATTTCTAGATTGTTGAATCCAATCATCAACTTGCCTTACAAATGGTTGTTCATTTAAACGAAAATGTTGACTAATTGTTGATAGCTTGTTTGTCATAGAAACAAATTAACCAAGTGTAATAAACCACTACGAGCAAAATTCAAAGCAATTATGGCGACAATTGGTGAAAAATCAATCATTGCTATAGGCGGAATGAAGCGAAACATACCTAAGTAAGGTTCAACAATTTTTCCAAGAAACCGCCCCAAGCCAGATTCACGTGCACCAGGAAGCCAAGACATCAAAATATAAACGACAATGGCATATTCATAATATTGAATCAGGTTAAAAATCCATCTAATAATTTCTATTATCATGTGTATTAATACCGACTGTTTGGTTCAAGGTTATCCGTCAATGTACCAGAAATCTCAAATGTATTCGGCGTCACCAAAAAAATTGATTGTCCGATTCGCTCAATTTCTCCATTAACAGCGTATATCGTACCGCCTAAGAAATCTAAAATACGCTTGGCCTGAGCTTCATCAATTTGAGTAAAATTAACAATTGCAGCCTCACCGCCAAGTATCTGCGACGCAATTGAACGAGAATCTGAATATACTTTAGGCTCAAATAAAGCAATTTTACTGTTAGCACTGTTCAATCCTGCAGGAGTTTGTGACTGGGTAGTTTGTCTAACAAATCGTGGTTGTGAAGAAGTTTTTTGTGTTGCCTGCTGCTCTTGCTGCTGACTTTGTTCATACCCATCTTCTTCGTAATAGTCGTCTTCTTCATTGCTGAAAAGACGCTTAATTGTATCACCTAATGCCATAAGTTCTCCTTAACGCTTCTTGAAAAATGGTGGTTGATCATTATCATCATCATTTGACAAATCAACAGATGCACTTGAAGTTGGCGTATTAAACACATCAAAAGATTGCTTTTGAACATCGTCAAAACGCTTTTCCTCAGAGAATACATCTTTTGTATCATTCGTAATGTTCCAGTCTGCAAATGGATCATTTTGTGCCATTGTAGGCTTAGGCGCAGCATTTGAAGGTGCTGGCTTTTCAAATACAGAATTGTTTATTGGTGCTTCATTTGTATTTGTTGTGCTACTTGTATTAACGTTAGAACCAAAAACATTTGCAGCTGAGGCAGCAGTATTTTCAGTCATTTTGGGTTTTTCAGTCACATTTTGTAGACCGGTAGCAATCACTGTAACTCGAATTGAATCTTCCAAGTTTTCATCAATTGAAGTACCGAAAATAACATTGACATCGTGACCAGCTTCTTGGCTAATCACTTCTGAGGCTGTTTGCGCCTCAAACAATGACATGTCTAAACCACCTGTGATATTTAACAAAACATCTTCAGCTCCTGCCATGTCAACTTCCAACAATGGAGAAGAAATAGCTTGCTTAGTTGCATCAGCTGCACGTGTTTCACCACTGGCTTGTCCAACACCCATCAAAGCAGGTCCGGCATCTTGCATAACTGTTTTAACGTCAGCAAAATCCAAGTTAATAAAGCCTGGATTTGTAATCAACTCTGAAATACCACGAACACCTTGTGCCACGACTTCATCAACTACCTTAAAAGCTTCTGACAATGGCGTGCGCAAATCAATACGATCTTTCAAACGTTCGTTTGTAATAACGATCAAAGAATCAACAGATTCTGAGAGCGCTTGAAGACCCTCGGCGGCATAACGACCACGCTTTGGACCTTCCCACTTAAATGGACGAGTAACCACAGCAACGGTTAGAGCACCTTGTTCCTTGGCAATACGTGCTACAACTGGAGCAGCGCCATTACCAGTTCCGCCACCCATTCCAGCTGTAATAACTACCATATCAGCCCCTGTCATGGCAGAAGCAATCGCCTCTGATGATTCTTCAGCGGCCTTAGTTCCTCTTTCAGGATTAGAACCGGCACCTAATCCGCCGGTCAATTTAGGACCAATTTGAATTTTTGTGTCTGCTTTTGATTTGTCTAGTGCTTGTACATCAGTGTTGGCAACGATAAATTCGACACCGCTAACACCTTCTTCTATCATATGATTAACAGCATTGGAACCACCGCCTCCAACACCGATAACCTTAATGATTGCGCCTGCTTGTTGCGCGTCATCAATTGAAAAATCCATGAGTCGTCTCCTTAAATGTTCGATTATTCTTCATTAAATAAATTGCTGAGTTTTTGGCGCATTTTACCAAACCAGCCTTGTTGCGGATCATTTACAATTTCACCATCATACTGAAAACTTTCTACAGGTTGTTGTACAACTTCATCCCCATACTCTTCTGGTAACATAGAAATTTGTTGTTCAACTGCATGACGTTGCATAATGGTTTGCTTAATCACCTGTTGTGTCATACTTTCACGAGAAGCAAACATCGCATAGGATAGCGAACGCGAATAGGCTGGATGTCGCAAACCAATTTGATCTGGTACAAACAAGCGGACATTATCACCCAAAACTCGCTTTGCAAAGTCTACCATTTTCGGTAAGGCAGCGTTGCCACCAGTTAGAACGAAACCACCTGGCAGATTCAACGCACCAATTTGCTTTAATTGCTCAAATAATCTCGTATACATCTGTTCCAAACGTGCAGCGATAATCTCTGAAAGATACTGTTCGTCAAATTGCTTAGTAAATTCTTCGCCGATAACCTCTACTGGAAATTCGTTAGATGACACAGTCTGCGAAGGATCTGCATATCCATAGTCTCGCTTGATTTTCTCAGCGTTAATATATGATGTTCCTAAAACAGTAGATATATCTTTAGTTACATTATCTCCACCTTCTATATCGACGAAGGTAAATTTAAGCTTTCGATCATGGATAACTGAAGTACTAGTTTGCCCGCCACCAAGATCTATAAGAACAGTTCCAAAATCTTGCTGCCCATCATTTAAAATGATGGATCCCATGGCTAATGGTGCCAATACAAATTCTCGTAAAGTTAATCCGGCTTTTTGAATGGCCATCCGTGTGTTATCTAAAACTTTTTCCGGCCCAACATAAGCAATTCCATGCATCTCTAACCGAACACCGATCATTTCATGCGGATCTTTGATACCATCAAAACCATCGACTACAAATTCCTCAGCAACCAATTCTATTACATCATGGTCAGCTGGCAATCCACGAGACAATGCCTGTGTTGCAACATTTTGTACATCTTGATATGTAATTCTTTTGTTTTGATTAGCAATCGACACTAAACCGTCAACATTAATAATTTTAATTTGATTAGCTGGAACACCAGCTACGACTTCACTGATTTGAATATTTGCTTTTTCTTGTGCTTGGTCAATCGCTTCACGAATTGCACTTGCAGTCGCGTCAATGTCAACAATAACACCACGTCTTAAGCCCCGAGATGGGGCATTTCCTGCACCAATTACATTGAACTGATTACCAGTCATTTGTGTAATGACAACCTTGATTGAAGTAGTTCCGATGTCTAATCCAACCGTCACGCCTGAATTATTCATGCGTAGTGCCCCTTTATAAATTATTTTTTTAAAATATACCTAGTACTAATGGTACCATACAAATGAGGTGTTTTACCACTCATTTGCCGTTCTATTTAGAACCATATCCGTAGGAATATGCACCATATTGCAAATCAATTATTCCCTTGGTTTGCATTTGAGCTGCAATGCCAGGATAATAAACCATTTTTTCCCCAAATGTCTTTAGCGTAGCCAAAACTGTATTCCCATCTGTCATAATAATCTTCAAACGATTATTGTTATCCTTGGTTGGTGAATATATGATTTGACTTATGTTCTGCCTTAATGATAATTCAAACTGTGAGAAAATTTTAGCCGTCTTAGTCAGTTGCGCATTATTTTTGAAGTTACTATAAATTGGTGCATTTCCGTTAGGATCATCGACTTTTTTTAGTTCCCCTTGACGATTAAGTGCATACCATTGACCATTCTTTTTCACAAAGCCTGCACTAATATTTTCAACAACTTTGATTGAAACGACATTACTATCCAAATTAATATCAGCAGAATAAACTTTTGCGTCTTTTTTTATTAATTGGTGTGCTATAAAAGCCGTTTGTCCCAAAACACGCCAGCGTGGTGTTTTATCGTTAATGCCAACATATTTTTGAACTTGTTGTTTGGTTAACGTATTCGAATCAATGTTAACTGAACTAATCGTACGCCATGGTTGTAAACTCAAAATTAAACCGACAATTAAAACAACAAAAGCCGCCAAACTAATCCAAAGTTGTAACGGTCGTCGCTTCATAAATTGTGATTTAATTTTCTCCATTATTCACCAATTGCATCCAATATTAACGCGTATAAACGATCTCCAGCATCTCTGATGCCAACATTTTTAGCTTGTTCTGTCATTGTTTTACTAACAGAATCATTTAATAACAGCGAATCTGCTGCTAGCAATAATGCTTTCCCTGACAAAGCAGGTTCAGTAATCATCAATGCTGCGCCTGCATCAACTAGGCTTTGTGCATTTTTTGTTTGATGATCACCAGTAACATAGGGGCTTGGCACTAGAATTGATGGAATTCCCAGTGCCGTGATTTCGGCAATAGATGTTGCACCAGCTCGAGATACAATAGCCGATGTTTTTGCCAATACCTCTGGCATGTTTTCAATGTAAGGCAAAATTCGAACATTATCTGCTGGCTGTGTTGTCAGCCTATCCAAAACATTCTCATATCGCTTTGGACCAGTCACAATAACAACTTGATAATTTCTTTTATTAAACTCTTGCATAGCATCAATTACAGCTAAATTGATTGGCGGTGCCCCTTGAGAGCCTCCAAATATCAACAATGATGGCTTTTCATCGCTCAATCCAATTTGTTGCCATGAAAAATTAGACTTAATAGATGCCACCTGTTGGGCACGAGGGTTTCCTACCACGAATACTTTATCTTTAGGAAACTGTGACAGCGCAACATCAAAAGCGACACCTATCTTAGTTGCACCACGTGACAAAAACTTATTTGTAACGCCTGCCACTGAATTTTGCTCATGTATAACAGTTGGAATGTGCAGCCTTTGGGCAGCATAGACAACAGCGCCACTGACATAGCCACCTGTTCCAACTACAACATCAGGATTAAAATCCTTAATAATCTTTTTAGCCTCTTTAACCGCTTTTAAGAATAATGATACTGTCTTGATATTTTCTAATGAAAAAGATCTTTTAAAGCCTTGAACAGTTAATTTTTCAAAAGGCATGCCCGTGGACGGCACAATGTTTGATTCCACACCACGTTCTGAACCAACATACAAAAATTCTGTATCCGGCTCATGTTTACGAATAACTTCAGCTAGTGCCAATGCTGGGTAAATGTGACCACCAGTACCACCACCCGATAGAATTATTTTCATTTTAGTCCTCTCTTGAATTCAATGTTTCTTTCAGTGATGCAACAAAATTATCACCGCGCTCTTCAAAGCTACTATATTGATCCCAACTTGCCTGTGCCGGAGAAAGCAACACTACATCTCCTGGTGAAGCTAATTGAACAGCTACTGGCGCAGCATGTTCGACATCAGTCACAGCAATCACTGGTTTTCCAGCCTCACGAGCAAGTGTTACAATTTTTTGTTGCGTTTCTCCAACAGCAATAACTGCCTTCACATTTTTTAGATTTGGCAACAAACGTTCCAAATTATCGCCACGCTCTAAACCGCCGCCAATCCATATCGTTGGACAATCAAAACTATCCAAAGCGGTTTGAGTGGCTTCAATATCTGTTGCTTTAGAATCATTATAATATTTAACATCACCAGCTGTGAACAAATATTGCAAACGATGTGCTACACCACTAAACGTTTTTAAAACTTCTCGAATAGCTGGTTTAGACACACCAGCTAAATTAGCTACTGTTACAGCAGCTAAAATATTTTCCTGGTTATGTGGTCCTACTAACTTAATATCTTTAGTAGGCATCACAATTTCATCTGTCATTACTAAATTATCATCCGAAAACGCAACTGGAAAATGCTGTTTTGTTCTAGAAAATTCCAAAACCTGAGCTTCAGTTTCATTTTTAAATTTTTCTGTGTCTTGCCCTTCAGCATTTAAAATCAAGTATTGATTAGCATTTTGATTACGCGTAATGCGGAATTTAGCAGCAACATAGTTTGCGCGCGTTTTATGGTAATCTAAATGATTTGAAAAAATATTAGTAATCAACGCGATGTCCGGTTGGATATCTGGTAGTCCTAATAATTGGAAGCTAGATAATTCCAATAATAAAGTGTCTTCTTGAGTCAAATCAAAAACCACTTCACTAACTGGAACACCGATATTTCCCGCAGTTATTACATTTTGGCCGTCAGCCTTCAACATATCACGAATTAATGATGTAGTTGTTGTTTTTCCGTTCGAGCCAGTTACTGCTATCAAGCGACCCTTGAAGATGCTCAAGGCAACCTCAACTTCTGTCAATATAGGAATATTAAGTTTTTCAGCTTTTTGCACTAAAGGATGGTCATAATTAATACCAGGATTTTTAATCAAATAATCATATGTGCTATCGAGCGTTTCAGAATTGTCCGTGCCAATCAATGCTACATCAGCAGCCAACAAGTCTCGATAAGTGGCATCTTGCGCATCAAATTCATCGCCATTGACCACTGTAACCCTACTACCTAATTTTGTTAATAGTTGTGCTGCCGCTTTTCCTGAGCGTGCCCAACCAAATACCATTACTTTTTTGTTTTTAAAATCTGTTGCTTGCATAACTAACCTGATTTCTATTATATGTACGCGGCCAATGTCCGCTTTAACTCATATACAAAATGCCAATAATTCCTATGATTGCAGTTACAATCCAGAACAAAGCATCAATTTGCCATTCATTCCAGCCAAACTTTTCAAATGAGTGATGTATTGGCGCCATGGGGAAAATTCGTTTTTTCCAGAAATGATAGCTAATTGTTTGAATAACTACTGATAGGGTCTCGATAACAAAAATCAACCCAAACCATAAAAGTGAAAAAGGAATACCGAGTACAATTGATTCAATTGCCAGCCCAGCGCCTAAAGCTAAAGAGCCAGTATCGCCCATAAAAATTTTTGCTTTTGGTTTGTTAAATAGTAAAAAGGCGACTAACGCCCCTATAATTGAGGCATTAAAAATCACAATTATATGGTTATGAGCTCCTAAAGCAATCCACGTATAAACAAAATAAACAATCAGACTTGTACCTGCAAGTAGTCCGTCTAATCCATCTGTTAAGTTAGTCGCATTTGACCAACCCACAAGCCAAAACCACAAGAAAATGAAGTAAAAGATTCCTAAATTAAAAACACCAATAAACGGTATGTTTAATATGAATGGTATGTGCATGATCCACATAATAATTATGATGACAACCGCACATAAGGTTTGCGCCAAAAGTTTTGGTATGAAGCGAAAACCATCATCCGCATGATGAATCATTTTCAACGCATCATCAATGCCGCCAATGATTGCATAAGCAACTACAGCCAAGATGGGTATAAGTACCATTATAAATCCAATTTTACCCGCATAGTCGACACTGCCAATCAGCGCACTTAGCGATGCAGCTGCGATAAACAATGCCCCACCCATACTTGGTGTACCTGCTTTAGATTGATGGTCAGGCCCTAATTTCCGAATTACGGCTTGTTCTTTAGATTGTTTTAAAAATTTGATCACCGCAGGCATGAATATTACAGTAACAATAAACGCACGGGTGAATGCCCAAAAATACTCTGTCATTTTCTCCCATTACTCCTTCTCTTTTAAAGCAATTGACACAACACTACTTTTTACAATAAGTTGGTTTTCAGCTATACTTTGGCTCGAAATAAATCCAGAACCTTTCCACGTTAGTTTGAAGCCTATTTTATTAGCAAATGTTTGCGCATCAACTAAACTCCAACCAATCATATTTGGCATATATGTGCTTCCTTTTGCAGTCAAAATTACTAATTGGTTTGTCAATGACTTTTGATTAGCTAGCAATGACTGGTTAGTAATTTTACCTTTTGATCCCAGAACTGCAACTCTAAATCCAGCCTTTGTCATTGTAGATTTTGCACTTGAAATAGATTGACCAACTACACTAGGTACTGTTTGTTTAGTTGTCTTTGATTTTACCGCACTATCACTATCATTTAAAGCTTGTAGCATTAAAGGCTTAAATAGTTTACTCATTGTTGGTTGAATATCACCATCAGGTAGCTTTGAGGGTTGCTTGACAGCCATGTAGAATATATATTTGGGATTCTTTTCTGGCGCCAGAACCATCACTGAATGGATAGCATCTTTATAAGTCTGCGAATATTGCCCGTTCTCACTGATTTGAGCTGTACCTGTTTTAGCAGCAATCTGATAGCCATAATCACTAAGATCAAATTCCTTAGCAGTTCCATCTGACTTATTAACAACATCTATCATATATTTTCTGACTTGCTTTGCCGTACTAGCTTTGATAGGATGTCCAACTGTCTTTGTTTTACCTTGCTTAACTATTTCTCCAGTAGATGGATTGACAATTTTATCAATAAAGTACGGTCTAATTTCTTTACCATTATTGGCAATTGCTGAGTAAGCTTGTATCATTTGTAAGGGCGTAACACGAATTGCTTGACCAAAAGCTGTGTTTGCTTGATCAATCGCATATGAAAACGATATTGACCCCGCTTCTTCACCATTTAACCCTGATTGGGTGGACTGTAAAAACTTGAATTTTTCTAAATAATTTTTCCATGTTTTTGAACCAATTTTTTGTTCCGTTTTTGCGAATGCAACGTTTGATGAACGCCAAAAGCCCTCTCTATATGTCATTTGGCCTTGATCATTACCAAAAGAATCTGTTACTTCCTTCCCGTCAATTAAATAAGTTCCTGACTGGAAGGTTGCGTTAGGCTGCCACTTACCAGTATCAATAGCAGCAGCTAATGTTATGCCTTTCATGGTAGATCCTGGCTCAAAGGCACCTTGGTCTAACAAATTGGACCAAAGTGTTGGAGTAGCTGATTTATCATTAGGATTAAAATTAGGTCGTTGCGTTGCCGCGACAATACGACCTGTTTTAGCTTCCATTAATACAGCAACCGCTGATGCTGGTTTGGTGGCTTTCACAAATGTATCCATTCGTGTTTCCAATGTTGTTTGTAGCGAAGAATCCAACGTTAGATAAACGTCATCTCCATTTTTAACACTTTTACTGCTATCAGTTTTTTGTCCTTGGTAACTCTTGATACCGTTTTTGCCTGATAGCAATTTGTTTTCTGATGCTTCAATGCCCATTATGCCTGATATAGTTGACTGACCACTACTACTTTCAACCATGTTCACATTTCCAATTAAATGAGAAGCCATCTGATCATTAGGATATGTTCGGGCCTGATGTGAAGTAAATGAAATACCTGAAAGCTTCATTTTCTCAATTTTATTATGTTGCGCAATCGTCAAGTTTTTACCCGCAGTACCAAATTCAACTTGAAATTGTTTACTGGACAAGCGTTTATAGATTTCTTTTTCTTTTAGATTGATTACCTTGCTTAGCTCGCGAGCGACTTTAGCTTTGTCTGTTACATACAACGGCTTACCATCAGTGCCTTTTTGATTTTTATCCAATATTGCGTACATATTATAAACTGTGGTATTTTCTGCCAACACCTGTCCGTCCGAATCAAATATTTTGCCACGCGAAGCAATGATATTTTGTTTTCCCATAAAAGCTTCACGTGTGGCTTTTGTAAGATTATGACCATCTACCGATTTATTACCCGCGATAATAAAAAGACGTACACCAAGTCCTAAAATCACGATGGTCGTTGCGACAAGCAGCAGAACGCCAAAGGTCTTGGCATTTTTCGTGATTTTTTTTTGTGGTATCCGTCTCACTTTATTTTTCATAATTATTGATTAATATTGCGCACACTGTTATCAGACAGTGTCATGCCATATTTTTTTGCAACCTTATCTAAATTTTTTTTACTCATGGCTGTTTGCACCTGTGTACGTAAATCGTCATTATTTTGCTTAGTTTCATCAATTTTAGTTTGAACTGCGTTTACACTAGCTGTTGTTTTGGTCGTTTGCATGCTTGTATAAACAACACCAACCATCAATGCCAAAACAACAGTGGCAACAATGGCCACCATTATTCGCTCTTTTTTTGTCCAAGCGGCTGCTTTATATTTAGTACGACTATGACTACGCGGCTGAGATACTGTTAAAGGTGCTTGCTGTGCTAAAGGTGTATATTGATATGCATTTTGTGCCATGTAATATTCTCCAATTTATTTATCATTGCTGATCCTATCTAAGACCACAGCATCTAGTCTACTTTCTTCTTATGCCACGTAGTTTCGCCGACTCTGCACGATGATTAAAAGTCATCTCTTCTGTGCTAGGTACAATTGGTTTACGCGTTAACAACTCATAATCAGCTTCAAACTGCCCCGGTAGCACCGGCAAACCAGCAGGTAATTCTGGTGCAGAAGATTTTTCACGAAACATTTGTTTTACTAAGCGATCTTCTAATGACTGAAAAGTAATCACACTAATTTTGCCGTCAGTTGCTAACAAATCAAGTGCTTGAGTTAATGAATCTTCTAAGGCACCTAATTCGTCATTGACAGCAATACGAAATGCTTGAAATGAGCGTTTTGCAGGATGTCCACCTTTTCGACGGGCAGGTGCTGGAATTGCTTCTTTAATGATGTCTACCAATTCAAAAGTCGTATTAATTGGTGCGTTTTCACGGTGCTGCTCAATCTTTCGAGCAATTTGCTTAGGAAAGCGATCTTCTCCATATCGGCTCAAAACACGCATCAATTCATTAAACGGCCATTCATTAACAATTGTTTTAGCTGTTAATGCTTGGCGTTGATCCATGCGCATATCAAGTTCAGCATCATATTTATAACTAAACCCTCTCTGACCATCATCAAATTGCACAGAACTAACACCCAAATCGTAAACGATACCATCAACTGCTGTCACACCATAATCCGCTAGCGCGGAGGTTAATGTCCGGAAATTTTTATGGATTATAACTAATTTACCAGCAGCGATTTCATCTGCGTATTGTTCAGCGTTATATTGGATTGCTGTATCATCTTGATCGAAACTATAAAGTGTACCGGTTGTGAGTTGCTTTAAAATTTCTCCAGTGTGTCCACCACCACCCAAGGTAGCATCGACATAAATTCCTTCTGGTTTAATATCTAATAGAGCAATAGCCTCATGTAAGAGTACTGTTACATGTTCAAATGGCATAGCAGCCCTCTTTCTTAAAACTGTATTATTAATTCGTTCAAAGGTCGAAGTCTACCAAACCTTCAGCAATATTATCAAAATCATCCGCAGTTTCAGCCGTATATGCTGACCAATTCTCTGCACTCCATATTTCAAATGAATCACCAACACCGGTAACTACAACACTTTTTTCTAGTGACGCGTATTCTCTTAAATTATTAGGAACAACAATTCGTCCCTGCTTATCAAACTCAGCTTCTAATGCACCAGCCATAACAAAACGTCTAAAAGCACGTGCATCTTTCTTGCCTAATGGTAATTGATTTAACTGCTCCTGCAATTTTTCCCAAACTGCCATCGGCATAGCGCGAAGTGATTTCTCCATCCATTTTGTAATAATGAATTGATCACCGAGTTGATTACGAAATTTTGCCGGAATAATTAAGCGACTCTTTGTATCAAGCGTATGTGAATATTCACCCATGAACATAGAGCCACCTCCATTAAAATTTCTATACTATTAATTTACCACATTTCCCCACTTCACTCCACCCAAATTATCGTTTTGTCACAAACTAGTAAATTTTCAGCACACAAAAAGCGTAGTTATCAAGGATAACTACGCTTCAAAAATGTGGGGTTTAGTGGAGGAATAACCCAATAATTGTTATCAAAATGACCATTATTGCGGCCAATAACCCACTCCATTGCCAGTATCTCCGCCAAAATGTTTGCCATCGCCAGTTATTTTGCAGTAAAAACCAAGCTAAAAACATACCTACAACCAACCATACGAGTAAAAACCAAGCAACAAAGCTAATACCAAATAGATACCCCATTGTTTGATGCAATACAATCCAATTAGGAATTGTAATAATGTCTAACGTTTTGATGGATGCTTGTTTTAAAGCTGTCCATTCCTTAAATATAATGACAACTGTCCAAAAAATAAAACCACCGAGTGGCCAAATCCACCATTGCATTTTAATTACCTCGTATCTAACTTTAACGAATTCGCGTAGAAATTTCAATTATTTTAGAAGATATGTTAGACTAGAAAGTAATATATTAGAGGTGATATCAATGACTGACGAACAAAACCATCGACCGGTTAACACAAAATTACAAGCCGAAATAGAATCAAAGTTAAACCAGCACAAGGTGCCAAAAATTGATAAAAAGCCACGGACACGTCTCGAAAAAATGACGTTAGTTATGTCATGGTTTATGGTTATCTTAATGGCTGGATCTGTAATATACGCGGCCATTAGCGCATTAGGTTGGCTATAAGCAAAAAGACGTAAATTCAGTGTAGAACTGAATTTACGTCTTTTTTATTATTCAACTGATATGAAGAATGGATACAATGGTTGTCCACCATCGTGAACTTCGACTTCTAAACCGTCATCTAATCCTTCCACAAATGCTTTTAACTTTTGTGCAACTTTAGCTTTTGTTCCCTCACCAAAAATGATTGTCACAATTTCAGAATCATCATCAATCATTTTTTGAATAGCTTCTTGCGCAGCTGATTCAACATTATGAGCTACAACTTCAATGTCACCATCGATAATGCCCATCCAATCACCATGATGAATTTCATGGCCATTAAATTTGGTTTCGCGAACTGCCTGTGTTATTTGCGCCGACTTTACATCAGCCATCATTTCAGACATTTCTGCAGTATTTTGTTCTAAATCAGCATCAGGATTATAGCCCATCATAGCTGTTAACCCTTGTTGAATTGTACGCGTTTTAACAACTTCTACTGGAATTTTTGCTAATGTAACTGCCTGTTCTGCTGCCATGAAAATATTGCTGTTGTTCGGTAAAATAATAGCCCTTTTGGCGCCACTATTTTCAATAACTTTAACAATATCAGCAGTTGATGGATTCATTGTCTGTCCACCAGAAATCACGGTTTGAACACCCAAACTTTTGAAAAGTTCCGCAATGCCGTCACCAGCAGCAATGGCAATTACTGCTGTGTCAGATACTGGGACTTGCATTGCAGCTATTTTTTCAACACGTGCTTCTTCTGCACGTTGTGCATCAATAACTGTTTGCTGTTGATCACGCATATTGTCGACTTTAACTTTAACTAGTGAACCAAAATGTGTTCCCCAACTGATCACTTTACCAGGATTTTCAGTATGCACGTGTACTTTAACAATTTCATCATCGTTGATAACCAATAAAGAGTCGCCTAATTTCGCTAAATAATCGTAAAACTTTTGGTAATCAAAATCATGATCATATGTTGTGCCTTTACCAATCTGAACCATAATTTCAGTACAGTAACCATACTTGATATCTGCTGGATCTAAACTGCTACTAGCTTGCGCCCCCGCATGAAGTTCCTTGACCATTTGATCAAGCTCAGCATTATCAGGTGCCTTAATATCTTCTTCATTAAAGTCACCACTGATCACTTGATAGAAAGCTTGCAATACGAAAACAAGTCCTTGTCCGCCTGAATCAACAACCCCCACTTCTTTTAAGACTGGTAACAATTCGGGAGTTGAATCCAGAGCTACTTGTGCTGCTTCCTGAACAGCAGCCATTAGTTCAACAATGTCGTCAGTTTGGTCAGCCACCTTGTTTGCTTTAGCTGCCGCCTCACGAATAACCGTCAGAATTGTTCCTTCAGTAGGTTTCATCACTGACTTATATGCCACTTGTGCACCACTCATTAATGCATCAGCTAGATCACGTGCCGATAGTGTTTCTTTCCCAGCCATACTATTGGAAAAGCCACGAAAAATTTGTGATAATATCACGCCTGAGTTACCACGTGCTCCCATCAGCAAGCCCTTGGAAGTAGCTTTAGCCAAGGCACCAATTTCTGTTTCTAGTGAATCACGTTCATACTGGGCACCACTCGCCATTGAAAGGCTCATGTTCGTTCCTGTATCGCCATCAGGAACCGGAAATACGTTTAATTTATTAATTTTATCTGCATTAGCAGCAAGTACAGCCGCTGCAGCATTAATCATCTTACCAAATTCAACATTGGTAATCTTTGTTAGTGAATTAACTGACATAATCTCTCCTAGTCACTGACGCGAACACCCTGAACAATCACATTAACCTCAGAAACATGAATACCCAAAAATGCGTCAAGATTATACTTTACTTTACCTTGAACTGACTTTGAAATCTCAGATAATTTAGTACCGTACTGTGCAACTAAGTAGACATCAACTGCAACACCACTATCTTTTTGATGAACTACAACGCCTTTAGCATAGTTTTCTCGATTCAGAATCTGATTAACACCATCGCGAAAAGTTGCTTTAGATGCCATCCCAACAACACCAGGATTTTCAATTGCAGATCCACCAACAATTGTAGCAATAACATCATTTTCAAGGCTAATATCGCCATTATTTGTTTTAATTATAATTGCCATAAAATTTAAGAACATTTATCGTTATATTGAGATGTCTTTTATCAACATCCTAAAGTTTAACAATAAATGCATTTCCTCCTCACAAAGAGTTTACTAAGTATATTTTACCATACATAAATTGAGTTGCATTGAGAGGCGTTCTATCTATTAATAAAAAAGACCACCCCATGGTGGTCTTACGACGTCAGCAAGCTAACGAAATACTAGCTTAAACGCGTTCGATAGAACCGTTCTTCAATCCAGCCTTCAAAGTACGTGCTGTCAAGTAAACTTTCTTTGGTGCAGCACCATTAATTTTAACCGTAACTTTTTGCAAGTTTGGCTTCCAGCTACGACGACTTGAGTTCAACGCGTGTGAACGTTGGTTACCAAAGCGTGTACGCGCACCAGTAATAGCATCTTTTGCCATGTTTAACCCTCCTTCTTCGAGCTGTTTATTTTTTAAAAGCTCTTTCTACAACAATATTAAATTTTACCAGAAATTCAACCCTTTGACAAGTTAATTTGTATATTTAGCTAAAATCTTTGCTAATTGTTCTTTATTATGGAATCCCGTTAAGCGTTCCACAACTTCTCCATCTTTTTTAATCAAAAGCGTCGGAATAGCACGAATACCAAATGCAGCAGGAGTTTCAGGGTTAGCATCCACATCCATTTTAACGAACTTCACATCGTCTACTTCATCAGATAGCACATCCAAAACAGGTGATTGCATGCGACATGGACCACACCAAGTTGCCCAAAAATCCGTTATGCTAACGCCCGTATTTGTTTCTTGATTAAAAGTTGCATCTTCTACTGTTTTAACTGCCATGTTATTTTTCTCCATCTACAGACTGCGTAATCATTATGATTCCTGTATCAAAGGACACGTGAACTGAATTTGATATAAATTCATTCGATGACCACATTTTATACTTATTTTTTGTTAGTGTCAACGGGTACTTGGCATCTATTATTTTGAAGTTCTCAACATCATTGAGCGGCATAAATCCTAAATACTTTGAGTTAGGATACTTTGCAATCTCACTTAAGCCAGGTGTAACATAGCTCACTATGTTTGTATTATCAATAAAATTCGTTTTTTCAACAATACTTTCAAACTTTTCATCAGCCATTAACCACAAATTACTCAACATGTGATCAATTCGGGCACCAGTAGCACCAAATATTTTAATAATATCTGGTTTTTTTTCTTGAGCGTACATTAAGGCCAACTCTGTGTCTGTTTCATCTTTTTCAGCCTTGACATGAACAATTTTTTGCGCAGCTAAATGATTTTGAATTGTAACCAATTCAAAATCATTTAGAGAATCAAAATCACCAACTGCCATGATCATTGGTATATTTTCTTGGTAGAGATACCAAGCACCTCTGTCAGCGCCAATCCACATCCCTTGTTCCTGAAATAAATTTTTAGGCCATAATTCCGTTGGTCCACCGGCTAAGATATTAATCTGCATTATTTAATCAAATCTTTCAAAATACCGATTTTTGCAGCAGGATCTACTTTATCGTACACGTACGATCCAGCCACAAAAACGTTTGCACCAGCATCATATGCCGATTTAATCGTCTCGTTATTCACGCCCCCATCAATTTCAATATCAAAGTCAAAGCCACGTTCCTCACGGAATGTTTGTAATTGTTCAATTTTTTGCAGCGTTGATGGCAAGAACTTTTGTCCGCCAAATCCTGGGTTTACAGTCATAACTAGTACTTGATCAACCATATCCAGTACTGCTTCGATTGCGGATACTGGGGTTCCTGGATTGATAACAACTTCTGCTTTGACACCTTTGTTCTTAATCATTTGTAAAACACGATGAATATGTGGTGTTGCTTCAACATGAACACCAATAATGTCTGCACCAGCATCCGCAAATTCTTCAACAAAGCGTTCTGGATTTTGAATCATTAAGTGAACATCTAGCACTAAATCAGTTTCCGGACGCAATTGTTTGACCCAATTTGGGCCATAAGATATAGCGGGTACAAAAGTACCATCCATAACATCGATGTGCAAATACTCTGCACCAGCAGCTTCAACAAGCTTGACGTCACGTTCCAAATTTGTGTAATCTGCGCTCAAAATTGATGGTGCAATGATTCCTGACATGATATACCTCTTTTTAATTGTCTGTTTTATATTTTGGTTTTTGCGCTTTAATCAACTCATAAAACGCCTTATAACTATTATACCTTGACTGTGTGATTGTGCCAACTGCTACCGCCTCTTTAATGGCACAGCCTGGTTCATTCAGATGTAAACATCCACGGAAACGACATTCTTGCCGCTTTTCAACAAACTCTGGAAAATAATCATCCAATTCTTCAACAGAAAAATCAAACACCTCATACGAAGAAAATCCTGGCGTGTCAGCAATCAAAGCCTCATCTACATCAATCAACGTTACCTGTCGTGTTGTATGCTTTCCTCGACTCAACGCTTTAGAAACTTCTCCCGTTTCAAGTCCAAGTTGTGGCGATAGATGATTCAGTAATGTTGATTTTCCAGCTCCCGTTTGCCCCATAAAAACCGAAACATGGTCTTTTAGCATCATTTTAAGCGCTTCAAAAGCACTTTTTGAATCTGAAAAAATAACATCATAACCAATACTTTGATAATAATTAGCAACGTGATTTATTTTCTCGTGTTCAGTTTTTTCCAGCAAGTCCATTTTAGAAAAATATATCAACGGTCTTACGTTTGCAGCTTCAAGTGCCACCAACTGACGATCTAACAAATTTGGTGCAAAATCAGGTTCCTTGGCAGCTGTCACAATAACGGCAATATCAATATTTGCTATTGGTGGGCGAACTAAAAAGTTCTCCCGTTGATGGATTGCCCAAATAAAGCCCTCGTCATTCTCACTCTCAAAATCAACAAAATCACCAACTAGCGGTTTTTGCTTAGATTTCCTAAATTCACCGCGAGCTCGCGTTCGTTGAATGTCACCACTGGGTAACTGTATATCGTAATAACCGCTGAGCGATCTAATAATTCGTCCTGTTTTCATACCATTAATCATAACAAAAAAAGCCGATAATATCGACTTTTAGACACGTTGTTATTGACTCGAAGAACTCTCAGATGTGGAACTGTCCGACGATGTAGTACTAGAATTCTCACTACTTGTTGAACTGTTTGAGGAACTACTGCTAGAACTAGAAGACGATGAACTGCTGCTACTTGAGCTTGATTGTTCTGGTCCCTGTGAAATCGTAATTAATAAGGTGTTATCTTTTGTAATTTTTGATCCGCCACGAATTGATTGACTAATAACATGGTCCTTCTTAACAGAATTAGAGTAAGTCGTATTAAAATTAACCGTGACATCATTTTGTGATGCCCAATTTTGAACATCGCTTTGTGTGCTACTTTTAGTAAAGTCAGGAACAGTAATCTTAACCGGTCCTGTTGAGACAGTGAAAGTCACCTTTGTGGCTGTAGGGTCCACCTTACCACTGGCATCAATAGATTGAGCTATAATTATGCCTGCAGCTACACTATCTGACGCTTGTTGTTCTTTTTGAATTTCGTATCCTTGTGAGCGCAATTGTGCTGCTGTTACATCATAATCTGATCCAACATAATCTCC
Organism: Leuconostoc suionicum; assembly: GCF_001891125.1. Taxonomy (NCBI): domain Bacteria; kingdom Bacillati; phylum Bacillota; class Bacilli; order Lactobacillales; family Lactobacillaceae; genus Leuconostoc; species Leuconostoc suionicum. Next base: position 1,449,537 of record NZ_CP015247.1, read on the forward strand.
AAAACGCACTTTTGCCTTACCAGAGGAAATAACCAAGTTGATACTGTCCCCTTTTTTTACGTCAGCTCCTTCTTTAGGCGTTGAACGCACAACACTGCCCTTTTTGACAGTTGTCGACGTTGTTGAAGTCACACTACCAACATTCAATCCAGCTTCTTGTATTTTCTTTTCAGCCTTGGCTCTTGTTAGGTTGGATAAGCTCGGCACAGTGATTTGACTAGCCTGAATATGAATAAACGCAAAAATAGCAATGATAGCAACAATAAAAAGAGCTGCAAAAGCCAACACTTTGGGTAATTTATTTTCGCGATACTTGATGCCATTGCCTCGAAGCACACTTCTAACATAATTGGGTGTTCGGTCAACAATTTTTGCGATACTTTTAACAGCGTAACCTTTTTTACCATACTCAATGATCAGATCTTTTACTGATGGTTCCTCAGGAACTTCCTCCGGTAAAACATTAACAGAGGAAACACCATTCTTGAGCTGGTCTTGAATTTGCTCCATCGGAATAATGCGCGTTTCGTTTTCAATATCCGCAGTTGGCGCAAATCGTTGTTCATTTGAACGACGTGGCGATAGAACCGTTTTTAAATCTTCAGCCATAACTGAGACATCTAAATAACGATCCTGTGGGTTCTTAGCTGTGGCTTTTAAAATAACATTTTCTAGTGCTTGGGGAATTCTTGGATCAAAATCACGTACTGAAGGCATATCAGCAGTTGCATGTTTTAGTGCTACTGCGACCGGTGTATCTCCTTCATATGGCACTTGCTTCGTTAGCATTTCATATAACATAACACCAAGGGCATAGATATCAGACTTTGCTGATGCCATGCCCCCACGGGTTTGTTCTGGTGACAAATAATGAACTGAACCAATCACTGTATGCGTCTGCGTCAAATCTTGCTCTGACTTAGCAATTGCAATACCGAAATCGGTAATCTTCACTTGATCATTTCTGTCAATTAAAATATTTTGTGGTTTTAAATCACGATGAATAATTCCTGCATTATGTGCAGCCTGCACGGCGTTTAATATTTGCATCATAATATCAACAACTTGTTGATATGCAATTGGAAAGTGTTCACCAATGTATGATTTAAGATTTGTCCCATCAACATATTCCATGACAATATATTGCGAACCTTGGTACTCACCAACGTCGTATACTTGGACAATATTGTCATTAATCAGTTCTGTTACTGATAAGGCCTCACGTTGAAAGCGTTTTGCCAAATCTACATCATTCTTCATATCAAGGCGCATCATTTTAAACGTTACATCACGATTAAGAAATTCATCATGCGCCAAATAAACATTGGCCATACCGCCATCGCCAAGCGATTTTATAATACGGTATCGATTGTCAACTAGTGTATCGGGTAACATCTCTAATCCTTTTCATGTGTGACGAGTACCGCCGTCACGTTATCTGGTGCGCCTTTTTCATTTGCTTGCTGAATCATATCAAAAACTTTAATATCAAGTGGTTCTTCATAGCGCATTATTTGCTTAATTGTCTTGTAGTCTAACACTTTTGTAATACCGTCAGATGTTAGAAATAAAATATCATCTGCCACAAAATCGTGTTGAGAAATTTCCATATCTGCATGTTCATCAACACCCAAAAATCGCGTCACACTATTAGCGTGTACCATGTTACTAGCATCTGCACTGGCCATAGCTCCTCTACGGACGATTTCATTTTTCAATATATGGTCATTGGACAGTTGGGTTAATTGATTATTATGCAACAGAAAGGCTTTGGAATCGCCTAAATTAGCAATCACAACTTTTTCGTCAAACAATACAGCCAAAACAACAGTCGTTGCCATCTGTGATAGCTCTTGAAAGCGTTGTCCGGCCTTTATAATAGCATCATTTTCAATTTTAGCTTGTTTTTTTAACCACGCAATTGTAGGAACAATTGTCTCCAAATCATTGCTTTCCCAAGCATGTCCGAAGTGCTCAACAGTCATTGCACTGGCAACCTCACCGCCTTCATTCGAAGTAACGCCGTCAGCAACGATAACCATTGTCCGTCCAACTTTATTTACAAAAGAACCTACATAATCCTCATTGTCGTGGCGTTTGGATCCAGGATCCGTACGATAGGCAATTGCCATTAATCATTTTTCCTCAATGTAGCAACGAAAAAGCCATCTGTCTGGTAATCATCGGGATACACATGTAAGGCTTTTTCGCCATGATCTGATTTTAATTTATAAGTTGTTTCCGTTGGAATCAATTCAAAATTTGGATGGTCTTTCAAAAACTTTGTTACAACATCGTCATTTTCTTGACGCAAGATTGTACAAGTACTGTAAACCATGATACCATTTTTTGCAAGGTTTTGGCTAACCGAATCCAAAATTTGTGTTTGTAAACGAGCTAAACTTTCGACATCTTCCAAGGTTTTATCATATCTAATTTCAGGCTTTCGACGCAATAAACCAAATCCTGAACATGGTGCATCAACTAAAATTCGATCAAATTTTTTGTCAATCTGTTCAGGAACTTTTCTTGCATCTAAGACACGTGCGTGAATTTTATCGGCTACGTGTAATCTTTCAGCATTGTTGTTAATCAACTTAATTTTATGCTCATGAACATCTAAGGCCGTAATCACTGCATCTGGAGCGCTGTATTGTGCAAGTTGCGTGGTTTTCCCACCAGGTGCCGCCGCCGCGTCTAAAATACTTTTAACTTCAGGCGTCAAATGTAAACTTTCTACTGGTAACATTGCGCTTTCATCCTGCAAGGTTAACCAACCATCATGATACGCTTTAGAACTGGCCACATGCCCACCGCTGACTACAAACGCGTGTGCAGCAACGCTAGATGCTGTAACAGTGAAATTTTCTGATTCTAGCGCAGTAACAACATCTTGATCAGTAGCTAGTATCGTATTAACACGAATGGATTGCTTAGGTGCATCATTGATTGTAGTAATGATCTGGCGTGCTCGTTCATCCCCATTTTGCTTAATTAACTCTTCAACCAAACCGGCAAACTGGCTTCAATAGAAAGACGTTGTATGTCGTCACCAATGTCGGCAACACTACGAAGACCTTTACGACTAATATTATGCAAAATAGCAGTAACAAATTTTCCTGTTCCAACATGCCCTAGTATTTTAGCTACTTCAATTGATTCATTAAAGATGGCATGCTGTGGTATCTTATCTAGGTATTCCATTTGAAAAATAGCTGTATAAAGTAGCTCCCGAACCCACGGATTAATTTTTTTGCTACCCACGAAAGGTTCAAGCCAATACTCAAAAGTTAAGCGGTGTTGAATGACACCGTAAACCAAAGTTGTTAGTAAACGAGTATCTGCTTCACCCAGCTTATGTTGCTTGATCACTTGGTTTAATTGTAGATTAGAATATGCACCGTTTTTTATTTTGGCTAGTGTTTGAACTGCTAAAACACGTGGATTGTCACTGTAAACTCGTTTATCACTCATTAATTGTTGCCCATTTCTGACCTACTTCAAGATCTTTTCCAGCGCCATTTAAATAGGCACTAATCGCCATTTCTGATTTACCTGCCGGCTGTAGTCGATTAATTTGAACAACCGTACCATTTGCGGAGGCCACTTTCAATTGTTTTTTGCTTTTCTCAACAATGGTACCCGGTTCTTGCGTTGTTAATTCAGACAAGGGTGTCACATCAGTGATTTTCACGCGTTGATCCAAAACCTGCACAAAAGCTGGATGAGTTGGATATAAACCGCGTATATGCCAGTCTAGTTCTTGGGCTGTTTCTGTCGCAAAATTAAGATTCTGCATGTCATGCGGTATATTTGGTGAAAAAGAAACTTCTTCTTCATTTTGTACCACTGGGTCAATATTACCGGTAGCGATTTTAGGGAGTGTTTTTAATAGCAAATCACGTCCAGCAATGCTTAATTTGTCAAACATCGTGCCAACATTATCGGTGCTCGTAATTGGAACTTTTATCGTATCAATAACATCACCGGCATCCATTTTTTTGACCATGTACATAATTGAAACACCGGTTTCTTTATCGCCATTCATAATGGCATAGTGAACTGGTGCACCACCTCGATATTTTGGTAATAATGAGGCGTGCGTGTTAACTGCAGCAATTTTGGCCGCATCTAACAATTTTGTAGGTAAAAATTGTCCAAATGCTGCGGTCACAATGAAATCAGGATTAATATCAATGACTTGTTGCATCTCAGGAGAACCACTTATTTTTTCTGGTTGTAAAACGGGCACATCATGCGCCTGTGCCGCAACTTTAACAGGACTTGGTGTTAAAGTATGCTTGCGCCCCTGTGGGCGATCAGGTTGTGTCACAACAGCCTTTACATCATAATTACTATTTTCAAGAAGCACTTCTAATATCGGTACTGCAAAACTTGGGGTGCCCATTAATACTACTGAATATGTCATTTTATACCTCTCAAACAGCTGTGTTAGGGTGTTTTATTTTTTATTCACACGATAACACAAAAATGTCCGAGCAATCTCGGACAGTTATCAGTATTTATTATAACACATCACATAAATGAGACAGGATCACGATCAATGCTTAATTGCAAATCACCTTTAGCCTTTTGTGCACGATTTTGTAGTTCCTGTAGCAACGTGTCCATTTCATTACGTTTTTTAAACTTCAGGATAATTTGAAAGTAATAGCGTTTGCGCATTTTAGCGATTGGCTTTGGCGAAGGGCCTAAAATAATCACATCTTTCTCAGCATGTGAACGTAGCCAGCGCGCAACTTTTAGCATTTGAATGGCGGCTTGATTTTCATCTGAATGACTGGCTTGTATCTGAACCGTGTAATAGTACGGTGCGTAATTTCCAGCGTGCCGGACGGCCATCTCTTGCCTGTAAAAACCTTCATAATCATGATTTTGAGCATAAGTAATTGCATAATGCTGTGGATTGAACGTCTGCACCAACACTTCACCAGGTTTTTTAGCCCGTCCAGCTCGCCCACTAACTTGGGTCAACAATTGAAATGTACGTTCACTGGCATGGAAATCTGGCAATCCCAAAGAAGTATCCGCATTCAAAACACCGACTAAAGTAACATCAGGAAAGTCGAGTCCTTTAGCAATCATTTGCGTACCTAATAAAATATCTGCTTCATGATTACCGAATTTTTGAAGCATCTTATCCATACTGCCCTTTTTGCGTGTCGTATCTTGATCCATACGAATCACCCGTGCATCAGGAAATAGTTCTTGTAACTCAGCTTCAACCTTTTCTGTACCAGTCCCATAATAACGTATACGTTTAGAACCACATTGCGCGCATACAGTGGGTATTTTTTCTTCATGACCGCAGTAGTGGCACTTCAGTGTATGTGTATCCATATGCAGTGTCATAGCTAAATTACAATTAGGATCACATGGAACATAACCACAGTCTCGACACATCACAAAGCTTGAAAACCCTCGGCGATTGAGCATCAACACACTTTGTTCACCTTTCGCCAAACGGTCGGCTAATTTGATACGTAATTCTTCCGAAAAATTGGTCTCTGGGCCTCGTGACAGTGTCTCTTTCATATCAATCACATTGACGCTTGGTAGTTTTGCACCTCCTGCGCGCTGTGTCAGTGTTAATAGTTCATAAACCCCGCGTTGTGCTCGCGCACGACTTTCCAAAGAAGGTGTCGCTGATCCCAAAATAACCGGTATTTGATAGTATTGACCACGCCAGAGTGCGATATTTCTGGCATCGTACCGCGGATTATCTGACTGTTTATAGGTTGTTTCATGTTCTTCATCAACAATAATTAAACCGATATTTGTCAGTGGGGCAAACACAGCAGAACGTGCACCAACAACAATTTTCACATCACCGCGCTCAATTCTACGCCACTCATCGTAGCGTTCACCATCACTTAATCCCGAATGCAAAACTGCTGTCTGGGCACCAAAACGACCTTTGACCCTTCTAACCATTTGTGGCGTGAGGGCAATCTCAGGCACCAAAAACAGAACCGTCTTTCCCTGCTCAAAAACATGTTGTGCCACCTGTAAGTACACTTCAGTTTTACCTGAGCCAGTAATGCCTTCAAGTAAAAATGGTTGGAACCTTTGCGCATCAAATGTACCAGAAATACGTTCATAGGCCTCTTGTTGCTGCGCATTTAACTCAAGTAACGCTGTTTGTTTAACTTCAGCATGAAATGGATCACGAAGTAGCTCCACCTTTGTTTTCATTATCCATTTTTTAGTTACAGCTTGGTTTAAGACGGCGTCACTAATATCAATAACTTCCTGAAGATCCTTTTTCACCCATGTTTCAGCCAAATGACAGAGTATGAACTGCAACAATGTTGCTTGTTTCTTTGCTGAAGATCGTAATCCTCTTAACTCATCCTCCAAAAATTCAACATCATCACTGAACTGATAAGCTAATTGTGTTTTTATCTTCGCCTTGTCATGCACTGCCACTTCTACATCAATTTTATGTTGACGACGTAGCTTAAGCAAAGTTGCCATATCTGACTCAGTAAAGTCGCCCGTTTTAAAAGCTATCTCATCAAGTCCTTTGAATAAACGATCACGTACATCGTCATCCACTTCGTCAATAATCCTTAAAGTACGCTCGTAATTTGCTTTAAACACATTTGGCAGCATCGTTTGTAAAATTGTAATTCGAAAAGCAAATGTTTCACTGGCTAAGTAATCAGATAGATTTAGTAGTTCTGTATTTAATACCGGTGTTAAATCTAATATTTGCTGAATTGGGCGGACTTGTTCCTCTGGTAAGTCAGTTGAAGCGGTCAAACCAACAACAAATCCCATCACATTCCGTCGACCAAAAGGCACCGTCACACGCATGCCCAACAATAGCGAATCTATCATGTTTTCCGGAACAGCATAGGTATAAGGCTGATCAGTTTGCATTGTTGGCACATCAACAATGATTTGTGCGTATTGTTTCGTCATAACTCTATTTTACCAGAGGGGCTTATAGGCGTCATTTCATTTCGCAAAATGCCATATTTCATGCTATCCCAATACTGACCTTGCCACCATCTCACTTGTCGGATTTTTCCCTCCAATTTTAAGCCCAGTTTCTCGCTTACGCGCATCATGGCCTTATTACCAGACCAAGTGGTTAAACCAATATGTGGTAAACTGTCATATTGCTCAAATAATATTTCCAACCACATACTTAATGCACGGGTTCCTATTCCTTGTTGCCATGTTGCTTGTTGATAAATAACAATTCCTACCTCAAGCCAAGATTTTAGTTGCCCATCCTCAAAATATGCACTCACACTACCAATAATTTGATCGTCATATAAAATAACCCGCCGATTCATATTATTCACGAATCTTTCAGGGCCAATATTATTGATAAAATCTTCTTTTTTAGGTAACACATCTTTAAAATATGGTCCGTTCCATTTAGTCCACTCAGCTTGCGGATCACTATAAGCTGTTTCCCAAAATAGTGCTAAATCTTCTGTTTTGAATTGTCGTAATTCTATCATTTTTACCTTTCAAAAAAAACCGGTATAAAACCAGTTTTTTCTCTAAATATGCTTAATATTAAATCCTGTTCTAGTTTGAATAGCATCAAGTGCTTGTAAGTAGCGTGCATAATATCCATAAGGATCATCACTATCGCCTTTTGCATCAAGAATTACTAGTTTGTCCGTAAATCCATATTCTTCAATCACTTCTAACAAATGGCGGTGGAAAGCCCAACGCGAATCATTATCTGAAGTTGTCATATTTCGGAAGCCGTCATCAACATAAGGCGTCACCGGTGGAATAAGAAGAATTAAGTCAATCAATTCCTCACCAATTGTATTATCAAACAATGGCTTCAGCTGCGCATTATCCACATCGTTTAACCACATATCTGCGTATACCTTGGTCACCATTGCATCAGTATCAAAAATCGTTAGACCATTGTTAGCTGGAGAGTTAATTTCTCTTGAGTTCGCATCATATTGTCCTTGAATTAAACGGATGTAGTCTTTAACAACTAACTCTTCATCGCTAACATTCGATTTTTCTTGATACTCACGAGCATACTCTTCTGAAAATGGTGAATTACTTGTTCGAGCCAAACGACGTACTAATGTGGATTTCCCTGTTGAAGCTGACCCCATCACCGTGACTTTCTTAGCAAAATGGCGTCGAAAAACACGGTTAATGTAATCCCAGTTTCCAATAGGATCTTTTCGAATATCTGTTGCTGATATTTTTAATACCGTGCGATCCATCAAGCTCACTTTGAACTGACCGTTCTTCGGTAATCTTGTTTCTAATTGATTTTTGTAATCTTTTTCACCGGTATAAAATGTAATCGTTGCATCTTTATTAACAATATTACGCTTAACTGTTTCAACGATTATTCGTGTCCATTCATCCCAGCCGTCAGGCATCATTGGAATATTGTCTTCATTGATGTAATCAACTTTAATATCTGTTTCGTCACTAAACGCTTCTCTCAAATAGCGAAAACGTTTCTCAACGGATAGTCCGATTTGGTACCCTCTATCATTTGTATAACCAGAAGCAATAACAACTACACCATCATTTAAAGCAGCCGCTTTATAAATTTCTGCTTGGTGCCCTACGTGCATTGGTGCTAACGTACCAAAGAAAACGCCAATTTTGTCACCTTGAAGATCATCTGTGAATAAGTTCCCTGCAATTGTTCTCATGACTTTATTAATTATATCCTATTAAAATTTGAACATTGCGCATGTTCATTCTTTTTTAGTTAACCTTCGCCACTGAATAATACCGTATATAGCATTGACAGATAAGGCGAGGTTCATACCTAACATAGCAAACGCACTAGGGTCCGCATGTCCCATCCAAGCACGTCCCCACAAAACAATTTCGACTACATCAAAGAGTAGCCAAGCATACCATGATTCCGCAAACTTTGCGGTTTGCAGAATTTGAGCCCCCATTGATATGGTTGTTGTCAATCCATCCATGTATGGTTGTCTTGACCCAGCCTGATGTAAAATCATACCGACAATCACTAATATAGCTAAGAATACTGGGATAACTAGTAACCATTGTTTGAAGGTCATATATTTAGTCGCTACCACGTCTTGACTGTCTTTTTCTGATAAATTATCGCGTTTCATAAAGCCAAGCCAGGCTGCAATACCAACAAATTGCATAACAACCCAGAATGCACTTAAAGCAACCTCACCAAACAACTGTGACTGAAAGGCCAATGGCATGTACATGACAGAATAAATCAAGCCCCAAAAATAATTTGTTATACGACCCTTAGCGACCAACACAACAGTGATAATGTTCATCATCCCCGTTGCTAATCCAAACCAATCGAGCGTGCTATTGTGAACAACACCCAGTGTCCAAACTAGTAATTGCAGTAAAATCAATACTAAAAATAATACACCTTCAGCCCATTTCCAGCCAAATAACAATTCTTTGAAAATGTTCACGGGGTTAAAGTAGCGCCAAAAACGATGCCAGACTGGTTCCTCAACCATTATAGATTCTCCCTAGTAATTATTTATTTCATTATATCAGTAAATAGCCTAAAAAACCGATTAGTTTAGGGAGATTTCACCGTCCAAAAACCAGCTATTAATCTAATTGTTAAACAATTTCAAATATTTGCCGTAACCATCTTTTTCTAAATCTTTTTTTGGAATGAACCGTAAGCTAGCTGAATTGATACAATATCTTAAGCCACCACGGTCAGGTAATCCATCATTAAACACATGACCTAAATGAGATGACGCTTCTTTTGAAGTAATTTCGGTCCTTGTCATTCCTAATGAACGATCTGTATTTTCTTGTAAATGCTCGTCGTCATCGATTCCTTTTGTAAATGATGGCCAACCACAGCCGGAATCGTACTTATCCGTTGAACTAAACAATGGTTCACCACTGACAACATCAACGAAAATACCATCCTCCCACCATTGATCATACTTACCAGTGAACGGACGTTCTGTTGCCGCATGTTGGGTAACCTCGTATTCTTCCGGGGTCAAACGGGCACGCAATTCTTCATCGTTATATTTTGTCATAAAATCCTCTTTTTATTTTTTAATTCTACGCTGGTTTTAAGATACGTCAACCAATAGAACTTAGCGGCGAAAATAAAAAAAATGTCGGCATTTCTGCCAACATTTTAGATATGTTTTTCAATCCAATGCCACACTTCATCTTTACCATATTTTGTTTCCGATGAGAAAAATTGAAAATCACTGTCCTCATTATCAAAGCCTAATGCTTTTTTAATGACTGACTCAGCTTTATTAAATTTACCACGCGAAATTTTATCTGACTTAGTTGCTACAACTAAAATAGGAATATTGTAGTAATGTAGCCATTCGTACATTGAGATATCGTCTTCACTAGGCTCATGGCGTGCATCTACTAAACTAATAACACCACGTAGCTGTTTGCGACTAGTGATGTATTCTTCAATCATTACACCGAAAGCTTCACGCTGGGCCTTTGAAACTTTAGCATATCCATACCCAGGAACATCAACGAAATATAACTTATCTTCAACATCATAAAAGTTTAACGTTTGTGTCTTACCTGGTTGTGAAGATGTGCGAGCAAAATTTTTCCGTTGGATTAGTGTATTTGTTAAAGAAGATTTACCGACATTTGAACGGCCAACCAAAGCTATTTCAGGCTTTCCGTCTGTTGGATACTGAGAGGCTGATACAGCACTCATCACCATTTCGACATTGTGTACATCCATTTATTCACTCACCTTTTTTAATTGCAGTTCTGGCTGTTCACCCTGTTCAACACTGGCTTTGGTAATAATAACTTTAGCAACATCATCACGACTGGGAATATCAAACATGACATCCTTCATCACATTTTCAATGATTGAGCGTAATCCTCGAGCGCCAGTGTGTCGCTTAATCGCAACGCTAGCCATTGCATCCAATGCATCCGGTTGAAATTCAAGTTCAACATCATCTAGACCCAAAAGAGCAGTGTATTGCTTAATTAAAGCATTTTTAGGCTCTGTCAAAATTCTTGTTAAATCAGAAATAGTCAACTCGTCTAACACAGTTACAATAGGCAGACGACCAATAAATTCTGGAATTAACCCAAACTTGGTCATATCTTCTGGTTGCACATGATGCAAAATATTGTCGTCATTCAAGGCCTCAGCGTTTTCATTTGCATCTGAACCAAAACCAATAACTCGTTCGCCCAGTCGTTCTTTAATGATTGTGTCAATACCAGCAAAGGCACCACCAACAATAAACAAAATGTTGGTTGTATTCACTTGAATTAATTCTTGCTGTGGATGCTTACGGCCTCCTTGAGGTGGCACGCTAGCAGTTGTCCCTTCAAGCATTTTTAATAGTGCCTGCTGAACTCCTTCACCAGAAACATCACGTGTGATGGAGACGTTCTCTGATTTTTTAGCAATTTTGTCAATTTCATCAACATAAATAATACCACGCTCAGCAGCTGCAACATCAAAATCAGCTGCCTGTAGTAATTTCAAAATAATATTTTCAACGTCTTCACCAACATAACCCGCTTCAGTCAATGTAGTTGCATCAGCAATTGCGAATGGTACGTTCAGAATACGTGCCAAGCTTTGTGCTAAATAAGTTTTACCCGAACCAGTTGGTCCCATCAAAGCAATGTTTGATTTTTGTAGCTCAACATCTAATGTTGGCGCCACGTTTTCATTAATACGTTTATAGTGATTATATACAGCTACCGCCAGAGTCTTTTTAGCATCTTCTTGTCCAATAACATAATCATTTAACTCATTAACAATCTCGTGTGGTGTTGGCAGTGACAACACTTCTGCTGCACGATCTACAGTTAATTCTTCTTCAATAATGCCTTCAGCCAAAGCGACACACTCATTACAAATGTAAACATCATTTGGCCCGGCAACAATCTTTTTTACTTCACTTGCAGATTTTCCACAAAAACTGCAGTGTATTTCTTCTTCAAAATTTGGTGTATTCGCCATGATTTTCCTTTTTTATTGATTCGCTACATTTTTATGCAGATTATATATATTTTATATGCAGCTCGTATCTTACCATTATACTATTTTATGGCAGTGTTATAAACCGTGTTTCGAATTTATATTTTAAATCTTATTTCTTTTATTTTTGTGTTTTTCTGTTGACTTAAGTTCTAGGATTTTTGGATTTATGACATGATAGTTTCCTTGGGAACAACGTAAGTTTTCTGAAATACTTGAATACTCAATTTCAAATAACACTTTGTCTCGGGCTAACTTGAATTATGATGAGGGCGCAGTAAAAAATATTCATTACGGAGATATTTTGGTTAAGTTTGGTTCTATCGTAGATGTAAACCAGCCAAATGTACCTTACGTGACTAACGGAAAACCATCCGATTTTACGAGCCAATTACTACAAAATGGAGATGTTATCGTTGCTGATACAGCAGAAGACGAAACAACAGGTAAGGCTATTGAAGTTACTGGAATTACTGACAACTATGCTGTTTCAGGGCTTCACACGATGGTTGCAAGACCTAATGTTGAATTTGCACGCAAATATTTAGGTTATTATTTAAATTCACCATCATACCACAACGCTTTGTTACCACTAATGCAGGGAATAAAAGTATTGTCATTAAGCAAAGCAAATATTGCTAAAACAGTAGTAAGGTTTCCAAAAGATGTGAAGGAGCAAGCCAACATCGGTATATTCTTCAAACAACTCGACAATCTAATCACTCAAAACGAGCGTAAGATTGACCTTTTAAAGCAACTAAAACAGGCGTATTTGCAAAAAATCTTTAGTCAGGAGTTACGTTTTGCTGGCTTTAATGATGATTGGGAAGAGCGTAAAATTGTAGATTTATTCGAGGAAAGATCTGAGCGATCACCTCATGGTCAAATGATTTCCATAACAATGGGATCTGGCGTAGTTTTGGCTTCATCCTTAGATAGAAAAGATAACTCAAGTTTTGATAAGTCCAATTATAAAGTTGTTCGAAAAAATGATATTGCATATAATTCTATGAGAATGTGGCAAGGAGCAAGTGGTGTTTCTCCCTACAACGGAATTGTAAGTCCAGCATACACAATAATTACGCCTAAAGATAATGTTGATTCTGGTTTTTTTGCTATTCAGTTCAAAATGGCTAAATCCTTAAAAACGTTTCAAAAATACTCCCAAGGCTTGACATCAGATACTTGGAATTTAAAATACCCAGCACTAAGTAGCATACCTATGATTACGCCTAATTTTACAGAGCAAAAGAAAATTAATCATTTTTTTGGAATCTTTGATGATCTAATAGATAAGTATGAAAAAAAAGTTTTGCTCCTCAAGCGAAAAAAAAGATCATACTTACAAAAAATGTTTGTTTAACATTATGAGCTGCATCTATATAATAATAATCAAAAAATAACGGTGTCTACGTTACGTAGACACCGTTATTTTTACATCAATTGTGCTAAATGCTTCATGACTAGATCATTATCTTGATTTTCTAATTCTTGAATGACGTGAATGTAAGTTTTTTGTGTTGTTGTCATATTTGAATGTCCCAACCTACGTGCCACCGAAGCAACTGATACGCCTGCGTAAAGCAATAATGAGGCATGTGTGTGGCGCAGGCCATGAATTGAGATAACTGGTATCTCAACTTGCTTGCAAAGTGCGGCTAATCTGTCATTCACTGTCGCATTGTAAACACGTCCACGGACAAATATCGGCTCATCTCTTGGTAGATTGCGAACGATGACTGAAAATCGTATCGCAGTTTGCCAATCAATTTGTACTTTTCGAACCGATGAATTATTTTTTGTTGGCGCAAAATCAGCTTGTACGGCTTTATAATTCCATGTTTTATCAATTTTGATAATTTGTTTTTCAAAGTCAAAATCTGCTGGTGTCAGTCCTAAAGCTTCAGCAAAGCGCAACCCCGTTTTTGTAATGAGCAAGATAAAGTAATCCCAATTAACTTCGTCCTGTAAATTCAATTGTTTTAGAAGAGCCTGTACTTCAAATTGGTTCAAAAATTTGGGCTTATGGAGTCGCTGAACGGTTCCTTTAATCACAATTTTACGGGTTGGATCTCGTTTTAAAATGTCCTCTTCCATAGCGTCTATAATCGAGCTTTTTAAATGATGATGAAAATCCATCACTGTTTGACGCTCGTGATTTTGGGCAAAATCGTTAAGTAATTGCTGATAAGTTGCACGTGAGAGTTTACTTGTTTTGAGCCTTGGTGCAAGCTTAACGAGATGTTGATGTGTTATAACATATTTTTGATAAGTAACAGGTCTGACAGCACCTTGCTTATATAAAGTCATCCAGTCCTTAAAATATGCGTGAAACGTTTGATTCTGTGTCATGATAGACACCTCCAAATAAAAAATTAGCCACAACTTGTTGTTGGGCCAATTTACATTAAACCATTTTAATGTTAGTTAAACATTTTTTGGAGGTAGGCTTGTTTTTGTTTTTTGAGGAGGTTGACTTTTTGTTGATTAAGGGTGATGAGGTTGTCGAGTTGTTTGAATAAAGAGCCGATATTCTCTTGTTCAAAAATATTTGGGATTGGCACTTCGATTTTCATCATCTTAGACTTTGATATGTTATATCTTGATATTCCTTGAGCTAAAAAGGTTATTTTTTTTCTAACTGAAGGAGAGCGTAGCATAGTTGCAAGATACTCTAAATCTAACTCCACCGTAGGACGATAACCAAATGTAAAGCTATTTAAATAAATATTTTTAATGTCATATGTCCAAACAGATGACATTCCAACTTCTTCAGGTGTTTCTGAAGAAGTTGTAAAAAATACATCACCCTTTTGAACTTGATTTTGCCGTTCATCAATTTCAACGGAATCAAGTTGTTTCAAAGTCGCTAATTCATTTTGAAAGACATTGAGGTATGTAACAAATTTGGCATCACCATGGCCAAAATCTTCTTTTGTTTTCCCAGTCAAACCATTAAATGTATTCCCAATTTTTCCCAACTTACGCTGTTCCCAAGTGCCACTAAAGCCAGCAAACCGCAATTCTTGACTAAAAATCTTTTGCAAATACGCCTGTTTTAATTGCTTCAAGAGGTTGAGTTTATGCTCGTTTTGAGCGGTTAGATTGTCGAGTTGTTTGAATAAAGAACCGATCATTTGTTGTTCTTCTAAACTTGGTATACTTATCTCAAAACTGGCGTATTCTTTTGAATTTACACCAGGTTGCCCTGAGCGTTGTGAAGTAATACGAATAAAATTTTCATAAGAGCTAGTAAATGTATTTTGAAATACAAAATTCGAATCAAATTCAGGTTTTATTCGTACTCTTATTAAGAATCCTGCATAGTAAACTAGCCCATCAGATTCAGTGTATATATAACTTTTACCAACACTAGCTCCCGTACGAGCAAACAAAAGGTCATTTTGTTTTAATTCATAATTATCAGCTGAACTGAAATTTATATCTGGTGAGGTTATAGAATCACTATTAAACTTCCGACTTGAATCATCTATATCTGTAATACGAATATATTTATGAATTCCATCAAACTTTTTAGCTGAAGCATTAAGTCCATATTCAAAACTATTAGTCAATTCCCCCAACTTACGCTGTTCCCAAGCATCATAGAAACCCCTAAACCTCAACGCAGGCATAGTTTTATCAGTCATTTTTAGTCTCCACTAATTCAGCAACCATTGCGTCAAATTTGGCTTGCGCTTTGGCGATTTCAATATCAACAGCCTTTAATTCTGCTTCCACTTGTGCCAAATCAATAGCTTCTTCTTCTTCAAATGTGTCGACATAACGTGGAATATTCAGATTAAAATCATTTTCAACAATTTCATCAAAACTTGCAACGTGTGCATATTTATCCATACTTTCACGTTTTGCATAGGTCTCAATAATTTTGTCAACATGAGCATCTGTCAACGTATTTTGATTTTTACCCTTGTCAAAATCATTTGAAGCGTCAATAAAGAAGACATCTTTCGTCGAACGATTTTTCTTAAATACTAAAACAGTCGTTGGAATACTTGTACCGTAAAACAAATTAGCTGGCAGACCAATCACTGCATCCAAAACATTCATATTTTCAATCATATAACGGCGAATAATGCCCTCTCCCGCGCCACGAAAAAGTACGCCATGAGGCAAGACCACAGCCATTGTCCCATCTTCAGCAAGATGATATAACATATGTTCCACAAAAGCAAAGTCTGCTTTTGATTTTGGCGCTGTCTTCCCGTATGCTCGGAATCGTTCATCGTCCAACTTGCCATCTGGGTTCCAATTAGCAGAGTATGGTGGGTTAGCAACCACGGCAGAAAACTTTTGATCACCAAAATGATCATTTTCCAAAGTATCGCCTTGTTGCACATTAAAGTTGGTATAATTCACACCATGCATCAGCAAATTCATGCGACCCAAGTTATAAGTTGTACCATTAAGTTCCTGCCCAAAATAATTGTATACTTTGGCTTCATCCCCGACACGTAGCAATAATGACCCAGACCCCATCGTCGGATCATACACACTTTTTAACGTCTCACGGCCCAAAGCCACCGCTTTAGCCAATATTTTGGAAACTTGCTGTGGTGTGTAAAACTCGCCCGCCTTTTTACCAGCATTGGCGGCAAATTGACCGATCAGATATTCATAGGCGTCGCCTAAAATATCAATTTCAATTTCATTATGTTTAATTTCTAAATCGTGTAAATTCAGGATAACCGCAGCGATCATTTTAGAACGTTCTGCTGGCGTACTGCCTAATCTTGAAGATGATAAGTCAAGGTCTTCAAATAACCCACGGAAATCGTCTTCCGAGCGCTGACCAATGGTCGAGTTTTCCACAGCAATCACTGCATTCTGTAAATCTTCAATATCAAATTTACCTTGGCTAATTTCTTTGACCAAAGTTGAAAACAAATATTTAGGTTCAATGAAGAAGCCTAAATCGTTTAAAGCCTCCTCCTGGATTCCCTCACGATAATCATCTAATTCATAGGCTTGAATAAAGTCGACATCTTCAGCCTCTAATAAATTGTTATTAACATAATCTTCGATTTTATCTGATAAAAACCGATAAAAAATTAAGCTTAAAATATAGTTACGGAATTCATTAGCGTCCATATTGCCACGTAAGTCATTAGCAATTTTCCAGAGGCGCTTTTGTAATTCAGCTTGTTGCGATTGCTGCGTTTGATTAGTATTTGACATGTCTGTTCTCTCTAATTCATCACAAACTTTTTAGCAGTTTCAATGATGAAGTTTTTAATAGATTGTTTTGCTGTTCTTTTTTCTTTGAATGTCATGCCCGCGGTCAGTTCACTAAGTGCTTTAGAATTTTCATGTTGACTCACTTCATATTCAGCGACTTGTTCTGCTAACTGGGATGGCTCTAAACGATGTTCTTCTGCAAAATGATAAATTTCAGCTTGACGTTTATCCGCCAAGAAATGATTAAGTTCGCCTGTAATATCCGCATCATGATTCAACTCCGGAATAACGGAATCCAAGAACTGTTCTAACAACTCACGCTTAGAAAACAGCGTAGGTTCGGTATTGTTAGTAAGGGCTCTTTTTACTTTTTCTACACCTTCAGTCCGTGCATTAGGTGACGATAAGTCGATTTGTGAAATAAGGCGATTGATATAATCAACATCAATTGCATCAACCATCAGGAGCTCGGGGTAAAAATCTACATCATCGATGATTGATGCTTTTTCTTTTTGTCGTGCCTTGTGCCGTTCATAGAATGTTGCATACTTGCCTTTGAAATCATCAAATATTTGTTGCGTCCAGTCGAGCTCTGTTTCAATTTCCGCCCAATCAAATTCTTCGTAAACGCTGATACGACTTTGCAGCGACATGACATCTCTAAATAGTTTGATAAATTCAAGTTCCGCTGTTTCACCCTCATCTAATAACCGATTGG
Organism: Leuconostoc suionicum; assembly: GCF_001891125.1. Lineage (NCBI taxonomy): Bacteria > Bacillati > Bacillota > Bacilli > Lactobacillales > Lactobacillaceae > Leuconostoc > Leuconostoc suionicum. Next base: position 1,467,455 of record NZ_CP015247.1, read on the forward strand.
TGTCTTCGGGCGTCGCTACCTTGTCCCTCAAGGCGCGTATTGCTTTTTGAAAGTCTAATTTTAAATCGTCATAATTTGGTGCGAAAAACGCTGCTTTGTCCCCTTGCGAGAAAAGCTGGACCGCTTCATCTGTTTTACTTTTGATATTACGGTATGCCACAATATTGCCGTAATCTTTTGGCGCTTTTTGAACACGATTGGTTCGTGAAAAAGCTTGAATGAGTCCGTGGTATTGCAAGTTTTTATCAACATATAACGTATTCAGTGTCGGCGCATCAAAACCTGTCAAGAACATGTTGACAACTATCAAAACGTCAATATTATTCTCAGGTGATTTGGCGTCATGATTCTTCATACGTTTAGATACGTCGTTGAAGAAATCAGAAAATGTATCTGTACTGAAGTTTTGGTGATATTTGTCGTTATAATCATCAATGACTTTTTCCAAGCCATGACGGGAAGTTAACGTGTCGTCCTTTTGGTGCTCGTCATTATCATCTTCGTTAGCTGTCCATGTGAAAATCGTCGTTACTTTCAAATCATTGTTTATTTCTTTAAAAATATCGTAATACTTTAAAGCTGTTCGCGTATCTGAAACAGCAAAAATAGCGTTATATTGGCGATTATACGTTTTGCTACTATGATTGAGGATAATATGTTGTGCAATTTGATTTAGGCGCTTTTCATTCTCATACACTTCTTTAATATTGAGCGCTTCAACTTCTCCGTTTAAATTTTCAATGTCTTCTTTGCTATGAATAGTATTGATATAGGTGACATTGAACGGTAATACATTATGGTCGCGTACAGCGTCTCTTATCAAATAAGTATGCAAACGGGTATCATAAATATCGTCAGTTGTACGCCCATCTGCCCCTATGTTTTCTTTAAATATAGGCGTTCCAGTGAAACCAAAATGTTGCGCATTTTTAAACCAGCTATTGACCTGTTTACGCATTTCACCGAATTGGGTTCGGTGTGCCTCATCTTCAATAAAAATCACACGTTGTTCTTTGTATGGCTCTAACACTGACCGATAGCGTTCATTTTTTACAGCATTAGCAAGCTTTTGAATGGTTGTCACAATCAACGTGTCCGTTGAGTTTTTAAGTTGCTCGACCAAAACGAACGTATTATCTGTGCGGTCAATTGACGATTGCCCATCCGCACGCTTTGGTAGATAGGCATTAAAATTATTAATTGTCTGCGAATCCAAATCACGTCTATCAACGAGAAAAATAATTTTCTGCGCGTCTGTATGAAGTGCCAACTGAGATGCGGCTTTAAAAGCTGTGATTGTCTTGCCAGAACCGGTTGTATGCCAAACATACCCGTTTATATCGGGATGTATTTCAGCCTGACTCATGATAGATTTTTGCGCATACACCTGATATGGGCGCATAATTTTCATTACTTTTTGATCCGCATCAAAAATTGTGTATTTTGAAATCATTTCGTGGATATTCAGAGGAGATAGAAAACTGGCAGTAAAAGGTTCTATTTCATCAATCCACCTATTATTTTCATCAGACCAATTGAAAATGAAATTTTTATTTAACTCACCATCATTATTAGAAAAATAACGTGATGACATGCCATTGCTGATTACAAAGATCTGTAAATATCGAAATAAACTACCACCAACATTAAATGACTCACGACGATACCGCAATATTTGTTGAAATGCTTGTGACATTTCAACACTGTGACGTTTCAACTCAATTTGAACCAGTGGTAAACCATTAATTAGCAATGTGACATCATAGCGATTTTCATATTTGTCATTCACAACAACTTGATGAGCAACTTCATAAATATTATTTCCCGCATCACGAGGATCGAAAAACGACAACGTTATGTCTGATCCATCGTCACGCTGTATTTGTGCTCTTCCACCTTGAAATTGATCATCGCCACGTAAATAGCGTCCCAACTGATAGATTGATTTAGATCCCACAATTTCATTTAAAAATCGTTGAAATTCTTGATCAGTCAGTGGTGTACCATCTAGTTTGTCAATATTCCGTCGATTTAAAAGCACACGAAAATGATTAACAATCAAACTATAATGATTTAATTCCGGTCGAAACTGCCAACCAGATTTCCCGAGTTGTGCAATCAACTGATTCTCAAGCTTTGATTCTGTCTGTACCATTACTTTCTCCACCCTGTTATGAATGACACTACCCTTTTCATTATACCTTACGCTCAGGCTCAGCGTAAGGCATAAGATTCACCATTTTTGATATTATCAAATATCATTTTGTAATTACAGATAATAGGTACACAAAAAAACACTTCAAACTGAAGTGTTTTTAAAAATCAAACTAATTTAAACTGCTTTAGCTGAATCAGTAACTTTCTTGATAGCTTCGCGCATAGCAATGTCATGCTTCAACATTGATTCAGAGATAGCGGCACGCACTTTATCTTCTTCCATGTTGTATTGTGAAGCCAAATTAGCAACTTCTTCAGAAACTTGTTCTGCTGAAGGATCAATCTTTTCAGCTGCAACAATTGCTTCCAACACCAAACTAGTCTTCACACGAGTTTCGGCACCTTCTGCAAATTGCTTGTGCAAATCATCTTCAGTTTGACCTGAAATTTGGAAGAACATTTCACGTGAAATACCTTGTTGTTGAAGTTGTCCCAAGTATTGGTCGATTTGACGATGAACATCTTCATCAATCATTTCTGCTGGAATTTCATCACCATCAACTGAAGCATTATCAACTGCCTTAGAAATAACAGCGTCTTCAAACGCAGCCTTAGCAGCTTGTGACTTCTCATCAGCTAACTTCTTAGATGTCTTTTCCTTCAATTCAGCCAATGTTTCAACTTCTTCATCAACATCCTTGGCAAATTCATCATCTAATTCAGGCAATTCCTTGCGCTTCAATTCGTGAATTGTTACTTCGAACAAAGCTTCCTTGCCTGCCAAATCAGCAGCTTGATAGTCTTCAGGGAATGTTACGTTAACATTGACATCTTCACCAGCTGTGTGACCAACTAATTGTTCTTCAAAGCCAGGAATAAATTGACCTGATCCCAAAGCTAGAGAAAAGTCCTTGCCTTGTCCGCCATCAAACTTAACGCCATCAACTGAACCGTCAAAATCAATCACAACAGTATCGCCGTTTTCAGCCTTAACTGATTCTTCTTGCAAAACTAATTCTGCTTGGCCATCTTGCAAACGCTTGATTTCAGCATCTACATCAGCGTCAGTAACTTCTTCGTCTTGTGCTTCAACTTCAAGATTCAAGTATTCACCCAGCTTAATAGCAGGAGCAGTCTTAACAACAGCCTTTAAAGTCCAAGCTTCACCCTTATTCATTGAAACGGGTTCGATGTTTGGACGACCAACTGGTGTAATTCCAGCTTCATCAATTGCAGCTTCATAAGCAGCAGGTAAAACAATATCCATTGCTTGTTGGTACAAAGCCTCTTCGCCAAACTTTTGGAAGAAGAGTTGCTTAGTTACCTTGCCCTTACGGAATCCAGGAATACTAACTTCGTTCTTGTTACGTTGGAAAGCTTGTTCCAAACCTTCTTCAACTTGCGCACGCGCGATTTCAAATTCTAATGTGCCTTGGTTTTTTTCATCCGCAGCTGGTGTCCACTTAGACATGTTATTTCCTCCGAGTTTTCAATACTATATAATTTTAGACTAAATTCAAGAATATCACAACCATTTTATCTATTTTTATCGCTTAAAATACCTTATGCACAATGCCGTCGCTTATATGGCTATCACTATTCACTAAAAATAGCTATTTGCGATAATTATTTTAAATAAATAGCTGCATTTCTCACTACAAGTTAGAGAAATACAGCTATTTATTTAAAATATATTATTCTGCGCTACTATCGATTAATTCTAAAACTTCATCTGTATTTAATACGTTACAATACACGCCATTCATGATAGTTAATTCAGCATTATGCAGTGCCATTGATCCAGCAGCACAACAATCTTCGACACAGATGACTTGGAACCCATCATCAGCTAGTCCTCTTACGGTAGAAGCAACACACTGGTCCGTCACAATTCCAGTTACAACCACTGTTTTTATGCCCATATTACGCAAAAGTTGCAAGTAATTAGTCCCTGTGGTCACACTGTCTGTTGTCTTATTAACAACGATTTCATTTTTGTGTGGTTTTAGCTCATCAATCATTTGCGCCGCAAAACTATCAACGTGTAAATTAATTCCATTCCAACCATCTGATTTTTGAACTGCTGAACGGTCTGCACCATCTTCACGCAACGATGCAATACGACCATAGGTCACAGTCATATGACGAGTTCGAAAATGTTGTAACAACTTCACATTATTCGGAATCACTATTTCATCCAATCGATCATGAAATGGTATCCATCTTTCCCAAACACCAGCATCTTTAAATTGCTGTGCTTCACCAAAATCCCTTAAAATAAATTCGTTCTGCATATCAACAATTAGTAGTGCTGTCGTGCTTTTATTTATTTTGATTTCTGGAAAAACATCATCCTGGTAGTAAAAAGATTTAAATTTTTCTCTTGTCGTGAGCATATGTGTAATTCCTTTACTATTTCTCCCCAAAATCGAATTGTGGTGTGGCTAATTTGAAAAACTTTGTTTGATACAAAAGTATACCTAGTCCAATAATTAGCCATGCTATGCCAGTAAATTTGGATGCCATATCCAAACTGACAAAAATCCACAAGCTGACACCGAAGCCAATTAATGGTGAAATCAAATACTTAATAAATTTCACAGCAGAAAATGTAAAATCCTTAATAAAAAACTTCCAAATAACTGCGCCATTTAAACACATAAAACCAAATAGCGCGCCAAAGCTAACCAAATTTCCAACAGTTGTCAAATCTAACGACAATGATAATACTAAGGAAACAACGCCAACCAAAATAATAGCGGTCCAGGGTGTGCGATACTTAGGCTTCAATTGTCCTAACGCTTTAGGCAATATGCCATCACGCCCCATAGCAAATAAAATTCGAGAAATAGCAGTTTGACACTCTTGTCCACTGGCCAAACCAAATGAGACAATCATCGTCCATTGAACTAATTGCGTTAACCAAGTACCACCTACTTTATCAAGTATCGTAATGAAAGCTGTGTCAGGATTCAAAGAAGCATAATTTGGCATGACAAACCCTGCAAAAAGGGCTGTTACAACAAATAACGTTCCTACTAACAGAATGGATAGAATAACCGCTCTACCAACTGAACGTTGTGGATTCGATGTTTCTTCCGCTAATGTTGAAATAGCATCAAATCCCAAATAAGAAACAATAACTAAACTTGTTGAGGATAATACTCCAGAAATATGAAATTCTTTGGGATTATAAAGTGAAATTGTATTAAATTCAATTGAACCATCAAGTAACAATTTAATTGCACCAATAATGAATGCAATTAATACGAATAACTGTAATCCAAAAAGAATCCAACTTACTTTAGAAACGAAATCAACACCAATCATATTAATAACAGTATTAATAATGACTAAACCAATAATCCAAACATAGTTGGGTATATTTGGAAAAAGCGAGGAACCAAAAGAAGCCGAAACCAACATACAAACTGTTGGCAACAAAATGTAATCTAACGTAATTCCCCATCCTGCTATAAATCCAAGCGGTGCACTAGCCCCCTTTTGAACATAGGTATAGACTGATCCAGCATAAGGAAACTTTCCGGACATAGTAGCATAGCTAAAGCCTGTAAAAAGCATGGCTACCATACCAATCAAGTATGCAAGTCCTACCATCCCATGAGCAGGAGCCAAAAAAGATCCGTAATAAGCCATGGGCGCCACAGGAATCATAAATATGATGCCATAAATAACTAAATCTTTGGTTGTTAACGTACGCTTTAACGAATTATTATTTTGTTCCATGTACTCAATTCTCCATGCTTTTAGTAATTAGTTATGGCAAATAAGCAATGACCCTTGTTGGAAACCCTGGAGATTTCTCAAACTTAGGTGTCATAACAGAAATAATTGCGCCAGTAGCAGGTACCTCGTCTAAATGAGTTAACATTTCAACCTGATAGTGTCCTGACTGCAAAGCCAATGCCTCAGCCGCAAATCCTCCTGTTGGTTGATTCACAGCAGTGTCCGTATCGTAAGTTTCATGACCATTAGCAACTGCATGTCGCGTTTCATAAATATATTCTATTGCTTCAACTGACCATCCTGGATAGTGATTTTGTCCCTCATCATCTGGATTTTCCATTAATTTTTGATTAGGCCATCGTTTAGACCAATCTGTCCGCAAGGCAACAAACGCACCTTCCGGTATATTGCCATTTTCCTTTTCCCATTCTTTAATATCATCAACTGTTAGTGAATAATCTGGGTTTTCCTTAACTACTTCTGATTTATTGATGACAACCAACGGCGCTATCAAATCTTTTAGGGGAATATCAGAAACCCATTCTCCGCTTTCAGCTCCAAAATGAATTGGTGGGTCAATGTGCGTAGCATATTGACCCACAAAATTGTACTCTTTAACAAAAAAGCCGTCCTCTTCGCTTGTAAATATTGTTTTTGCGGAAGCTGCGTTAAAAGCTGGAAAATGAGGTGAAGTTTCCCCAAATTCATGCGATAAATCTACCCATTTTTTCTTTTTTAGTTCCGTGAGAAATTCTTGAATTAACATAAGTAGCCATTCTCCTTATTATATTTAGGAAGTACATTAATTAGTATTTTAATATATTTCTCATCAAAAATACATAACAATGTTAGTTTAATTAACATTGTTATGTATTTTTTTAATATATAATATATTTTTTTAATGGCTTAATGAATTAACTTATCACATATACATTAAGTAACAATATTTTTAACGGTCATTTTTCACATGAACAGGTTGTCCGAAACGTAAAACCTTTTTCAATGAAATACCGATTAACCCAACTGCAGCAATAATTAATAGTGTCATAGTTATTTCTCCTTTGTTTGATTGCCCATTATTCTAATCTTTCAATATTAAATTTAAATCAATTAAATGAAAATAAAAAACAGCCGAAGCTGTTTAATCCAAATTAGTAATTTCTGCAATTGCTTGTGCATAAATCGAAATTGAGCGATACAAATCATCAAGTAGGGCAAATTCATTAACTTGATGCATCGTATCTGGTGAGTCAGGGAATAATGCACCATATGCGACACCGCGTTTCATTAAGCGACCATACGTACCGCCACCAATGACTTGATCATGGGCTGGTAAGCCTGTTTGATCATGATAAACACGCAGAAGCGTCTCTACAATTGGGTCACTTGGTGCAACATAATGAGGAGCTTGTGAATGCCCACCAATAGTGGGCGTTACATCCCAACCATTTAATTTCGAAGAAAGTCCGGCAACAATTTCGTCAGGTGTGATGCCCTTTGGATAACGGAAATTAAAATTAATAAATGCCTCACCACCATCAATAAACTTTTGAATCCCAACATTCATAGACAATGGCCCCATCACATCATCAGTATACTTAACACCAAACTTTTCGCCGACAGTGTCATCATGGGCTGGTGTTCCTAAATAAGTCAAAAATGATTTGGCTGTGCCACCAAAATCAAAGTCTTGAAGGAAATTTGCTAAATAAGTTCCAGCATTCTCCCCTGTTTCAGGCATTGCCCCATGAACTTGTTTACCATTTAGAACAAATTTGATAATCTCACCATCAGTTTCAGTTGAACCAGATACCTTTGGATTTTCTACCAAAAATTCTTGGAACTCTGTCACAATTTTTTCTGCATGGGATGATTTAACAGTTGCACGAGCAATACCAGGTACCATATTAGTCCGTAATCCGGACTCAAAATCAACCAGCTTAACAGTACCACCGTTCGTGGCCTCGCCCTTGATGATTACTTGAACATTACCCTTTTCACCGTTAATGATTGGATATTCGGCATCAGGTGAGAAACCGAATACTGGTTCTGGCTCAACTTCAAAATAGCGAGTCATCCCCGTCCAATCATTCTCTTCATCAGTCCCAAAAATCAGACGAACCCGACGCTTCAACGGCACTTTCAAATCTGACAGAATTTTGAAAGCATAGTAGGCTGACATTCCAGGCCCCTTATCATCTGAAGCACCACGGGCAATAATCTTATCCTCCGTCACAACAGGCTCAAATGGTTCAGTATCCCAACCCTCACCTGCGGGCATCACATCAACATGAGACAAAATAGCGACATATTCATCAGCATCTTTGGGACCAATTTCAATATAGCCCACAATGTTATCAATATTTTTGGTAGTAAAACCATCTCGCTCAGCAATAGCCAACATCTTAACTAAGGCAGCTGTTGGTCCAGGACCTAAAGGTGCATCAGGCGTTGCTTGTGAATCGTCACGAACAGATTCAACAGCCAATAGGGCTTTTAAATCTTCGACATAGGCTGCTTTACGTTTCTCTGTTTCTTGTTTCCAATCAACTGTCATATTTTTTTAACCTTTCTAGTAACTCATAGAGTTATTATACCCTGTTATGGCATTTTTTTCTAATATTCATGTCAGGAACACGGATTAAATAATCAAATTATCCATATACTCTGTCGGGCTATAACCACTATTTTTTAATAATCATGGCTAACTTTCTACGCAATGCATGGTCCGCAGCACAAATATATAACCCTTGTCGGCCACGCTTTAATAGGACATTTAGCGCGTTCAGCATAATAGCTTCTTTCTCTTGCTCACTAAATGAATGACCCTTTGTTTGTCGAAAAGCGGCGTTATCCTCATATTTTTCGGTATGAACCACGATTTTATTTTTTTCTTCATCAAATGTGATACTAGGTCCAATGATCACACCAGCATAATTCAAATCAAAACCTTGAATTGTATACACTGATCCTACTTCATTAATTGTTTCTGGCCTCAATGCCCATGGTGTTATACCTGTATCTAACTGGTCCCAAGGTAATTTGAAATCATCAACCGTCACATACCAGGTACCGCGATTAACGGTATACGGATAGTCCGTTGTTGCTAACAAACGTGACATTCCTACCCGCTTATTTTGTTGTTGAATCATTCTGTAGAGATCATTAGCATTGGAAAAAATCTGAAAATCGAATCCGTCAACGAGGCCTAATGTTGAAATTTCTTTATTTTGCGTTAGATTGTCAATCCATTGAACAACATGCTCATTATTACCTAGCATACGATATTGATTACTTAATTGATAACGCGTTGGTGCGTACTGTGAAACGATTTTTTCCAACCTTTGATTAGTCCACATACTTTTGAATTTTAAGACTTGATGGCTATCAAAAACTAAAATGATGACTTGGGCACGTTTGATAATCTCAACCAGTTGGTTGGTTTGATTAAATTTATTGTAGCGATCAGGTTCAGTCAAGAGTAAATGTGCTTCATCGATTAATACGATATCTGCACGGCGTTGTTCTTTATCCATTTGATGAATAAAAGTTGTGGGTTTTAGGAACTGTTTCTTTTTTAATTCTTCAGTTTTTCCTGCTAAATCACGATATATTTTCCAAATTTCAGCATGATTGACCAGTAAGTAGTTATTGGTTTTATAAAGTGCTGACGACTCATTATTTAAAACAGCGCGTTGAAGTTGTTTAAATATTTCAAACAGTACAACACTTTTCCCAGAACCAGCGCCGCCTTCAATAATAAATACTTTCTTTTTTTCTTGCTTCAAACCCTGATTTGCAAAGTCAACCACATTTTGAATCAAATGCGCTTGTTCAGTTGACAATTTTTCCTCATCAGAGAGAATAAAACTATTTTTTTCCATAAACATATTGTACACTATTTACATAATGAGTCGCATAAGAAGTCGCGCTAGATGAGCACTCCTATCACCTTCTTTGTGCATTAAACAAAACTATCGTGTAGAATAATGTTAAGGATTAAACTATGAAAACATTAACTGAAGATATTTTATACCGAGTTATTAAAAAAAGAGCTAAGGACTCACACAAAGGAACCTATGGCCGTGTTTTAATCATTGGTGGTACGGCACAATTTGGTGGTGCAGTGATTATGAACGCATTGGCTGCAGTTAATTCTGGTGCCGGACTAGTAACCGTAGCCACAGATCCATCAAACTTTACCGCTCTACATAGTCACCTACCCGAAGCAATGGTTGTCGATTTTAATGAGGATCTAACCGAATACATTAAAAAATCAGACGTTGTTTTAATCGGATCAGGTTTAGGCGATCGTATTGATTTAGTACAACATACCTTCTATGCTATTTTGCCACGTCAAATACTCATCGTTGACGGGTCTGCCTTAACTTTAGTTGCTGAACATAAACTAAAGTGGCCAAAATCGCGACTCGTTTTAACACCACATCAGATGGAGTGGCAACGCCTAAGTGGTGTGACTATCAATGAACAAGCTTTTGAAGCGTTTAATATGCTAGCGCAACAAAGAATGAATGTTGAACCGATTTTAGTTTTAAAACAACATCATACTCAAATTTATACCAATGACTGCGCTTTTGAAATACCTGTTGGTGGACCTTATCAGGCCACAGGAGGCATGGGTGACACACTCGCCGGAATGATTGCTGGATTTACGGCACAGTTTATGTTGTCATTTTCCGAAGCAATTTTAGCAGCGGTCTATGCCCACTCTGCTATCGCTGATGAACTAGCTGAAACCCGCTACATCACATTACCCACAGAAATTAGTGCCTCAATACCTGAATTTATGCATCGATATGCTCGGTAATAAATGAAAACTAACAGTATGTTAAAATAATTATATAACTCTCAGGGGGACGAAAATTTGAAATTTATCTCATGGAATATTGATTCCATCAATGCTGCAGTTGAACACAAAAGTGTCCGTGGTGAAATGACTTGGAGCACATTAAACGAAATTGCGACCATACGCCCTGACGTTTTTGCCATTCAAGAAACAAAATTAAAATCAACGGGATTAACTAAAAAACAAGCGACAGCCATTGCAGAACTTTTCCCAGAATATCATTTGTATGTAAATTCTAGTACTGCGCGCTCTGGCTACTCTGGCACGATGGTACTTTCAAAAGTGGAACCCACTCAGGTGGAATATCCTACCATTGGTGCGCCGGGTCCAATGGATTTAGAGGGACGCATTATTACCTTAGAATTTCCAACTTTTTTCCTATCAACTGTTTATACACCTAATTCAGGAAGCTCGTTGATACGTCTACCTGAACGTGGTGAGTGGGATGATAAATATCGTGAATATATCAAGAGCCTAGACGCTACCAAACCAGTTATTTTTAGTGGTGATATGAACGTCGCGCACCAAGAAATTGATTTGAAAAACCCAAAAACAAATCGACATTCTGCTGGCTTTACTGACCAGGAACGTGAAAAGTTTTCAGCACTATTAGATGCTGGATTTACAGACACTTTTCGATCATTAAATCCAGACACACCAAGTGTTTATACTTGGTGGGCACAAATCAGTAAAACAAGTAAGATCAATAATTCTGGTTGGCGAATTGATTACTATTTGGTTAGTGATCGAATCGCTGAAAATGTCACAGAGTCCTGCGTTATAGATACCGGTGCGCGTCAGGACCACGCACCGATTCTTCTCGAAATTAATGTATAAATAAAAAGCCATGCATAAATTGCACGGCTTTTTATTTATTTATTTTTAACGTATGGCTTAAGTACTTCTACTCCAAAATGATTAGATTCATAAATTAAGATATTGGCTGCAGCTACTGCATCATCAAGCGCATTATGGTGATGATCCAACGTAATCCCTAAATTACCGGCAACAGTGCTTAACTTATGATTTTCGAAATTTGGAAATAATTTGCGGCTAGTTTGAACTGTATCCAACAACAAATAATGCGGTTCATCAATATCGTAATATTGCAATGTTCCTTTCAAAATACCATTATCAAATGATGCGTTGTGAGCCACCACTAATTTATTTTCTGTGAAAAAAGGTGAAATTGTTTGCCAAACTTCGGGAAACTTTGGCGCGTCAGCTACATCTTGTCGATGAAGACCATGGATAGCTGTGTTATACGAGCTAAACGTTGTTTCCGGCTTGATTAATGAATAAAATTTATCAACTACTTGGTTATCACGCACAACCGCTAAGGCAATAGAAACTGCTGAATGCTTTTCACGGTTTGCTGTTTCAAAATCCATTGCTACAAAATTCATAGTTATAACTCCAAGATCATTCTTTGTAACTCTGTATCACGCCCATTTGGTAACGTAAAGTGCTCTTTTTCACCAATACTTAAGAACCCGTATTTCTGATAAATATGCACGGCGATGTCATTATCAATTTGTACATCTAGCCATACCTTTGATAGCCCATTAAATTTGGCCCAATCCAGAAGTGCTCGCATTAAATCCTGACCAAGACCAGCACCGTGAAATTGTTTCAAAATAGCCACACCGATTTCTTCATTTTCGATAGATCCTATTCCAACTGGTAATGATTGTTCCCCTTGTTCAGCAATTAACAACAAAGTAATCGCCGGTGCGTCGTTTTTTACAGGTATTTCATCACCATCACGCATACTTGCGATCAAAAATGTATCTGTTTCCGCCATTAATGCTTGAATTAATTGTTGCCATTCAGCAGCTCTGGCTAAGCTGGCTTCCTCTAAGCTGAACGCAATCGGTTGGCTCATATCAAATGTCATAGTTTTTCCTCAATTTCAATAACTGAACCAACACCTGCGATACTTATTGTTCGTTCGTTATCATCCTCACCTCGAGTAAATGTGATGTCCAATCGATTATTTGGCAACAAATCATTCATATATTGCGGCCACTCAATAAGCGTTACACCATCCGTACCGATAAAATCCTCGAATCCTTGATTAGCAGCACCTGTCATTTCCAACCGATAAGCATCAAAATGATAAATAGGAAAATCGCGCGCTGTGTAAGTATTCATAATATTAAATGTTGGACTCTTAACCCGTGACTTTACCCCTAAAGCGCGTGAAAACCCTTGGGTAAAGGTAGTTTTGCCCGCCCCTAAATCACCATTCAACGTGATCACTAAACCAGGATAGACAAATGACGCTATTCTACTAGCTAAACTTTGAGTTTGTTCAAAATTGTTTGTTAAAAATTCTTTCATTGTTTTATTATAGCACGAGAGAATTGGTAAGATTAAATCGAAATATATTTACTTTTTTGAGTTCATACATTATCTAATAATCCACAGTTTATTGTTATCCGAATGGAAAAAAGGTTTTGACTTTTTAGTTGGATAAAAGGTCATATTCTTATCCCTTAGCTTTTTTACGCCAGCAATAACCCCGCTATTTTTGTTAGTTGTAGCCTCTTTAACATAGTAGAGTCTGCCTGGAATAGCATCAAATGTAACAAGCCCTTCATCATTTGAATGGCGAATTAATGGTTCGCCATCTCTTTTTAAAGCAATTTTTTTGTTCTTAGAAAACAACTGAAAGGCAACAGATGGAACAGGATTACCATCTGAATCTAAGCGATAAAATGATAAATCAAACTTTTTCTTGGCTAACTTGATACGTATGATGCGTTTATACAAAAAGAAAAACTGCAATATAATTAATAAAATAATACCAATAATAGTAAGAGCTTGCTTAATATTATTGAACTTATCAGCGTTTTCAATATTTTTTGCCATATTTTTATTATAAGGAACTCGATATCCTGTCACCAACAAACGATGTGAATTAACCATGTAAGGTGTGCAGGTTATTAGCGTTACCAAGTCTTTATCAGGTTCAACTTGCAGCCCTTGGTAATCTTCAGGTTTGACAACTTCAATTTTGAAAACTCTATAAGCCAATTTTTTATGAAATACCGTTAATACAAAAATATCGTTTTTCTTAACATGATTTAAGTTCGTAAATAACATTCGTGAAGCCAAGCCACGGTGCGCGGAAATAACACTATGCGTGCCTTTCCCACCCAGAGGAAAAGATGTTCCTTGTAAGACGGTTGCACCATAGTTAAGTGTTTCTTCATTTGTCGTATCAAAAAGCGGAATATGCACATTAATTTTAGAAATACTAATTGTACCAATTAAATGCTCTTTCAATACAACGTGCTCTTTGTAAGTGGAACCAGAGAATGGATCACTCCCAGGTTGAATGCCATCTTTCCTTAACTGTGCATTTTTCTGTTGCATACGTGCTTCTTTTGCTGATATATCTTGATTAGTTTCCTTTTGAATTGTTTTGATCCGTTGCTGGTCAATAAAATGATTCAATGCACCGACATAAAAAGGATACAACGCTACTAAAAATCCTACAAGAAAAATGATATTTAAAAATATATTTTGTTTATTCTTTTTTTTACTGGTTTGCTTAGTCATTTGTTGCATCACCTTTTGATTGAATTTGGTAACTATTTTTAACTACTTTTCTTATATAGAATTTTTTAACCTTTAAATGTTTAACTATCGCTTTAAAAGGTTTGATGTTCATGTTTGGATTCATCGGAACTATTTTATACCTGCCACCACTAATTTCACCAAATGATACATAGCCTCTTGAGTCACTCGTAGCCTCACATAACTCATCTTGATCATTTAGTATTCTTTTACCAAAATAATCGACTACAGTGAATTTATATCCAGAAATAGGATGCCCATTATCATAAACAAAAAATGATAACTGATAATTTCTTTTATGTGATAATAGTTCAATAAACTCACGTTTGATGATATAAAAAATTAAAGCCATAAAAAGAAGAATCAGTGCCGTCAAACAAAATAAATATTTTCCTTGATACGATACTGCCTTTTTTTCTTGTTTATCAAATGAACTTTTATCCAATGGCACCCTTTTTCCAGTAACCAACAATCGATGTGTGTTCACCATATAGGGTGTACATGTGACCAACGTTGCCAAATCTTGGTTATTTTGTATTGTGATATCACTTAAATCTGTTGGTAAAACTACTTTGATTCGAATAACTTGATAAGCTAAACGTTTTCCATACACTTTCAAAAAAAACTTATCGCCTTTTTTTAATTCGTGCAGATGAGTAAATAATTCTTGATTAGGCAAACCACTGTGCCCCATTAAAACGGTATGCGTACTTTTTCCACCAACGGGATAAGAGCTGCCAGGCAATAATGTAATTCCTTTATACAAAAGACTGTCGGTCGTTGTATCAAACACCGGTAAACTCAGAGATATTTTAGGAATGAATATACTGCCTAACGAATGCTTTTGATAGTACTCTCTGCTCTCCTTGGGGACATTTTCTAACGTTTGCCCCAAGATATTCTTGACAGGTGATATACCAAGTTGTTGATTTTCTTTTGACTTTTGTTTGTTTTTTTTGATTAACTTTTCAAGTTTCTTGGCACTGGCTTTCTGATTGCTTTGGTTTAGTTGATTCACAGCACTTAATTCTTTTTGAGCCACATAGTTATTCACGCCATTAGCAATAAAAGGATACATAAACACCAAAAAACCAATGAAAAACATTAATGCAATGAACAGTTTCAGAAAAATATTAGCGTTGTTTTGTTTTTGTTCTGCCATCGGTCTAGTTATCCTTTGGAACCAAGGCTCATAATAATCAATGAAAACCATTATTTCAGAGAATTATGAACATGGTATTCATTTTTATAAAAAAAGTGCTTACCACGAATATGGTTTGCACTTTAGTTTTCAAATGTAATTAAATATTTTGATTCTTTTTATTACGCTTATTCCAAACATATGCGCCACTCATCAAAAGTGCACCTGCAATCAAGAACAAGTAGATACCAGAACCACCAGTTGATGGTAAGATACCCTTCTTGATGTTCGTAACAGTAATTGTTTGATTGTCAGCATAGCTTCCTTTAGTAACTGTAAACTTAACAGGAGCTGTCAAAAGTGCATAACCAGATGGAGACTTTGTTTCAACAAGGGCATAACTTTGACCACCCGTTAACTTGGTTGAATATTCAAGACCTTTTAATTCAACTGATCCTTGATCATTTGATGTATATATTGTCGCTGAGTCATTATTTGATGCCCATGTGTATGAACCATCAGTTGCTTGCGTTGCATAGGCAATTTTGTCACCATTTGCATTTAACTTAACCAACTGGAATTCTGCACCAGCAAGCTTTGCAGCACTTTGCTTGTCTTGCTTAACGAATTTCACACCACCAGTGTAGATTTCAGGTCCTTGAACTGGTGTAGAAGTAACATCTGTTCCGTTACCAATATTTAACGTAGCTGTGTTGTTCAATGCTTTGTCAGGAACAGCAGCATTAGTCAAGGTAGCATCATAAGTAACTGTTAACTTTTTACCGGCAGCAGCCTTAACAGCAGCTGCAGTTGGATTAAACGTTATTTTAAAACCTTTACCATTTTTGTCAGTTGCATCAGTTGCTGAAACTGTATAATCAGTTCCTTCAGTTAATCCTGCAACCTTTACTGTAGTAGCATCATCATCAATCCCTAAGTTGGGTGTATCAACTACATTAAATGTATCTTTATCCGCAATGTTCCATGGTACTGCTATTTGTAATTGATAACCAAATTTTTGGCCATAAGTGGCGTTATAAACCTTTGATCCATCAGGCAATGTCACAATCAAATCTTTTTTACTTTCGTCACTTAAATCTTTTGTAATAGCATCAGTTTGTTCGTTCTTGGGATAAACGTGAACATCAGAATTAATTTCTGAGTCTGATCCTGACTTATAAACGGGTAAAGCTAACACAATTGGAGCAGCTTTTTGTGTAACATTTGTTGGTGAATTTGTTTCAACAAACAAGTAAACCTTGTCTTTATCGCCGTCCTTAGACTTCAAATTTGAAAAAGTTACTGTGCCATCGGCTCCAGCTGTTACACCTTCTGCAACTTTTGTGGCGTAACTTGGTGCAGCATCAGTAGCATCTGATTGGACCTCTTGGGATGCTTTTTCAGCAGTGTCCCCATTAGAACGTAAGTTCAAATAATGGTCAGTTACATCATAAGCCGTAAAAGTAACACCAGCTAATGGCGTTCCACCAAAATTATTATCTACTTCACCTGTGTTGGTCTTACTATCCGGTACTTTCCCTTCATCAAAGACCCTTTTATGCAATGTAACATTAACACTATCTGTTGTGTCCGCAGATACACTAGTAACACCAAACAAGGCTGATACTAAAAGAGGAAGTACGAGTAAAATCGCATTAGCCATTTGTGACCATGATTTACTTTTCATTTTTAAAACTCCTTTTTAATTGTAATTTCTTCTTATAAATTTTTATCAATATTACCAATAAAATAATCAACAAACCGACTAAAGAAATTGAACCAATTGCTATCCCCGTTTCTGGTAAGAATGGCAAGCTAAACTGTGTTTTCTTAGTAGGTTGCTTCTGTTGGTAATTCAAAACTCTCGGACTTGCATTTTGATACACGTCATTAGGTATCATACCAGCAGCTACTTTAGACAACGGCTCGCCATTAACAGTAATTGGCGGCACATTAGCTAAGCTAGTGACTGCTGGAATATTAACACTAATGTGTTGTGCCTGAGAAGATATTTCAAAGTTCTTTAATGTTTGAACCTCTTGAAAATAATATTGACCCGCGGGTAGTTTACTATTATTCAAAGCAACTAAACCGGTATCATCAGATACGACTTTCTTTACTTCTTTCTCATGTAGTGGGTCATCAGTAGTTTTCCAACTATCATCATTAGTCAAATATTTTTTTTGGTTGTCAACTGTTTTATACAACACAAATTTGACACCTGCTAATGGTAATTCTTTATGGTCAAGCGTTTTTCCATATTTAAAAAAATATGGTATGCGTGTGACAATAGCAGATTTGGTCTCGATTTCAATTTTGTTTTTATCTATATCTTGGTTGCTTAGCGAAAATGCAACTGGATCACTAACCTGCTCATAGGACAATCCATTATTTTCAAGTTGGCTACTCTTTTGTTGTACAATAAGATAAGCTTTTCCATATTCTTTTGAAATATGAAATGTTGCCTGTCCATTGGCGTCAGTACTTTTAGTATCAATTAAACGAATATGATGATCTTGAATATAATTTTGAATACCCTGATTTTGAGATTTCAAATCTTCAAAATAATTTTCATCATCTTCATGCTTCTGGTAATCAGCCGTCAAATCATACAATTGAAATGTTACGTGACTGCCAGGAGTATAGGATACTGGATTTGATTCATACACACTCAACTGATGATGCAATTCTATCGTAAATTGGTTATCAGTATCGGCTAAAACCTTTAAATTGTCTTGTTGCAAGCTAAGCAGCCCAAATGAAATACAGGTAATGATAAACACAATCATTTTTTTAATCATGATCGGTTACCCCTCTTTATTCGGAAAATATAATAACCGCTAGCACCCAAGGCAATTAATATAAAGGCACCAGCTATCAACATGTAGTGCACAATACCAGTACCACCTGTAGATGGAAAAACAGTTTTATTTGAATTGTTGACCGTTAGGCTAATCTGATTGTTACCTGCATCATTTTGTAAAGTTGATTTCCAATCGCCATTATTGTTAGTTATCTTAACACTGCCATCATCAGAAATTATTATTGTGACATCTTTACTAGCAATGTATCCATCAGGAGCTTTTGATTCTTTCAAAGTATATGTTCCTGATGAAAGATTTTCAAAAGTGAAAGTCGACGTTGGATCGGTTTCTTTGTAAACTGATGTTTTGCCATCAGAGTCAGTTAATGTGAATTTAGCATCTTTTAGCGCATTTCCAGTTGTTTTGTCAACTTTATTAACTGTCAGATCAAACTTTTTGAAAGCATCATTTTTGACAAATCTAACAACATTATTATTATCAGTATTGTTTGATTTATCAGTAGCAATAGAAAAACCATCTTTATAGCCGTTGCCATCAGTGGTTGGTGATTTCACATTAATACCTTGACCGCTACTTGACCATTTCCCATCTTGCGATAGTGTTATTGGATAAACCGTAGAATCAAGTTGATATCCAGATGGACTTTTAGTTTCTTGAATGGTGTAATCCCCTGGTGTCAGTTGCTGTAACTGATTATCTGTTAATGTATAGGACTGCTTGCCATCTGCTGATTTAACAATAAATTCAGCTCCAGTGAGTTTATTTTTCGAGTTACTTGCATACTTATCAATAATCAAACCATATTGTGTATTTGTTATCGTTGACTCATTTGTTTTGTTAGTAATGCTTGAAACATAACCATCCGTACTTTCGTTTAGCACCTGATAATTGAACGTTCCACCTTTGTTATCATAAGCTGGTAACGAAATCAATTGATTATTTCTATTCAACTGTTTGAAAGTTTTAGACCAATTATCCGATTTACCCAAAGTACCAGTGGCCCGCCAATCATTTGATTGGTTGTTCGCAGTTCGCGTTACTTCAAAATTAATACTATCTGGTCGCTTCGATGAATCAAGCAATTCTTGCCATTGCTTGGTAACTTTTAGCTCCGTTCCAGGTGCTTTAGCAGAGGGAACACCAAATTCGACAGCATTACTATCCTTTGTCGGTGTAAATGTTGTTTTGCCATTCATCTGATACCAGTAATCCGGTTTAAAATTATCTGATTCAGTATTTAAATGAACCTGATAATGTATTTGAATTTCTTGATCTTTCCCCAGATTAATATTACTTACAGAGATACTTCCGTTTGATTTGGTAACTGTTGGTAAATTCTGAACAACACTACTTCCTACACTCTTAACAGTCGGCGTGTCATCCCCATAGATAAATTGAGAACCTAACGGATCTGAAATACTGCCTTGGTTGACCGTGTTGAATTGACTCAGAACATCTTTTGCTTGATTTTTCAAATACGTTTCTACATCAGCTGCACTGTTAGCATCTTGATAAAGACCAGGAGAGGCCAATAGCTTCATCCGATCACGTACTTGGCTATCAGTTAAGTATGTATAGCTATTATTATTTGTATAACCTACATCTTTGGATAACTGAATGCCCAATGCATGTAATTCGGTACTTTGATTTTTTGCAATTAATGATTCACCTAATGTTGCTGGCCAAGTATCCTTAATAGTTTTCCCAGAAACGTTATACGATGAGGGTGTTCTACTATTTCCACTTGCTTTCCATAACTGAGAAGTAAATCCTGGTTCGTCTCGATTTGTACCGAATGCTGTCCCATAATCTGTTCCATTAATAGTCGTTGCCCCAGTAACCTTGTATGAAAATGTAGGCACTCCATCAGTTAACAAGATCATCATTTTCTTGTGATCATTACTGTCACTAGCGAGCATGCTTTGACCTGTACGAATTCCTAATTGTGTGAAAGTTCCACCTGTAAAGTCGTTAGCTAATAAATTATTAATTCTCGTTATATGCGCTTGATTATCAGATGCATCAATATTTTCAGACAGCGTTCCTGAACTACTTATATAATCTGGACTGGAAAAGCCAACTACACCGACATTAACGTACTGACCGATTCCGGCATCGTTAATGGTTTTCAAGAAATTTTTAACACCTTGACGAGCTGCACCAACTCGGTCATTTCCACCATTTACAGATGAGTTCATTGATCCCGACATATCAACAACTAAAACAATATCGATCGGTTTAATGTTCTTAACTTCATTGCCTTTAGCATTCAAGTAGACATCGTATAATCCTGGTGTAGATGTTTCTTTAGCATACTTCCGAATTTGATAATCTGGGTTACTAGTATCCGTACCAAATTTCAAATATGATTTTGATGTATCAGATGAATCCCCATTCCAACTGCTGTTCTTGTCCCAGCTATTACTAGTATCTCCACCTTGATGATTTATCACCGTATTTTGACCTGGAATAGTCCACGAATTAGTGGGAAATACGCCTGTACTATTACTCGTATACTGTGGCGTAATATCACTCGCAGCAGATACTGTAGTCAATGGTATCATCAACGCATTTACTACTAATGTTGACAATATCAACAAAATCCCAAAGACACGCAGAAATAAACCGTTCACAATCTTGTGAATGTTATTTTTCATATTTCTCCCTTCTAAGAACTCTTCAGTGTTCTTGTTTTAAAAAACATCACTTCTCTCACAAAGTGTTAAAATTGCAAATTTGTATTAAGACTCGCAATTTTAAAAACGCAAACTCTTTTGATAAAAGTTTAGTACAGGCTAAAATATATTATGACTTTCACCAATTAAAGAATCTGTAAATATAAAATATGATTCTCTATTAGTCATCCACCTTTCTCTACAAATTACATGTGATTATTCTCTCTAAATTAAGCTGTATGATCACAAGTACTTCATATTATGTATGAATTCTTTTATGATTTCATGATAAAAAAAGGTAGTTTATATCAAAAAAAGATATTTTGCCTCCTGATGTTATATTTATTACTTAATAGTTTTTATACAATTATGAATAATAATATTTTATAAAGAGAGAACAAATCTTAACCACACGTTTAACGATTAAATGTAATTTCCGGGAGAAGTAATGAAAGATATTAAAAAGTTAGCAAACATTTTAAATGCTGATGTTATTTTGATTGACATTGCCACAAAACAAGTAAATTACTTAGATGAATCTACTAATAATTCCAATAAAAATGTTGTGAATTTATTAATTGATAATATTGAGCTGCTCACAAATCACATTTATCAATCGCTAGACTATAATTCTGGTCATATTTTAACTTGCCATGTCAATGAAGAAAGCATCGTTTGCTTCTCTTTTAAATACGACGACCCACTATCAACGAGTAGTGAGCTAATGATGTTACATTCTCTTTCAAATCTAAAATCCATTTCTCAAATTATCTATACTTTATATAATTCTAACGATGCGCCAGAAGAAGAGGTCCACATTACAAAGTTTTCAGATAAACTCCACATCAAAAAAGAGAGCAATGAACCCTTTAATCCAAAAATATTTTTTAATACAGAAACCGATATTATCAAGTCAATTGTTTATTCACGTAAAGCCAATTTAATCACAGCGCTTGAAAAGTTGTCACGTTTAAAAATAATTGGTGAACGTTTTGCTTCCAACAACATGATTAGAGGCGAAAAAGATACGCTTATTTCCTATGTTTCCGTTTTAAACCGAGCGATTATACAATGGGGGTACCCCGTCGAATCAGCATTTCAATTGCACAATGAGCTTGTGCAAGAAATTGAACTATCTCCTCAGTTTCTGAATTTTTTTCAAGTTATTAGAGAAGTTACTTGGCATTATTTTAAAATTGTGCAGAACCATAGAATTCACAATTTCTTACCGCTTCATCAAAGAATTAAACAATATATAAAGGAGCATATTAGCGAAAACATTACACTTGATGACATTGCTACGGCACTGAATGCTTCAAAAAAGACGTTTAATCCAGCCTTCAAAAAAGAGTATAAAATAACGATTACTCAATTCATTAGGCAAACCAAAATAGATACGGCAAAAGAGTTGTTAATTGCTTCGAATCTCACATTACTAGAAATTTCAAATTTGCTATCTTTTTCAACTGCAAGCTATTTTGTCAAAACTTTCAAAGAGATAACCGGAATAACTCCTAATCATTTTCGCCAACACTTTTTTGATGAAGAACTTCATTTGTAAATATTAATCAATAAAAAAATGTGTACACTCGTTTTATAAAAAACGAGTGTACACATCTCCCAAAAATTACTATTAATAAATCATCGCACTAACTTATCCCAAATCACAACCTCATTTTGTGCCAACGATTTAGGTACATCAATAATTCTTTGATTAGCGCTACCTCTAAACTGTAATGTTAAGTCTTTTTCTTCTTCCAAGAAGCGACCATCCACCAGAATATCTAGTAAGGATAATAACCGCATCTTATCATAGGTCTCTTGTTCCAGCTCTTCCCATGTATACCCAGTCCACGACCAAATATCTTTCGAATGGCCAAATTCTTTCCGAATCCGACGGCAGAGCTGTAGACATACATCTGTGTTTAAGAATGGTTCCCCACCTAACAACGTCAGCCCTTGGACATAGTCTTGACTCAAATCTTCAATAATTTGGTCTTCCAGTTCTTGTGTGTAGGGCTGTCCAAAATGAAAATTTTGCGCGGCAACGTTGTAGCAACCGGGACATAAAAACAAACAACCACTCACATATAAACTACAACGAACCCCTTCGCCATCAACAAAATTGAAGGCTTTATAGTCAGCGACATAATTTTGACTATACTTTTGTGCGGTCCATTCTTTGGGCATCGGATTGTTTGGTTTTCGCAAAGGTCGCGACATTTTCAATCATCTCCTTAGTTAAATTCTTTTGACGTGAAATTATTTCAACGTGTCGACCATGAACCATTGGTCGTTGCTGAGGATTCCCTAGATAGCCACACGTTCTTTTGACCACATCACACAATTCAGGATCATGGTTACCACACTCAGGACACATAAAGCCACGCGCTGTTGACTTGAATTCACCAGCAAAGCCACACTTGAAACACTTGTCGATGCATGTGTTGGTACCTAAATAGCCGACATGGTCGTAGGCCCAATTCCAAACGGCTTCTAAGGCTTGCGGGTTTTGCTTTAAGTTAGGATATTCACAATAGTGAATGAAACCGCCCGACGCATATTTTGGAAACGTCTCTTCAAATGATATTTTTTCAAATGGTGTTGGATGCTTTCTAACATCATAATGGAAGCTATTGGTATAGTACTGCTTGTCAGTAATGTCAGGCACATCCCCAAATTTTTCTTGGTCAAGATGGCAAAATGTATCGGTCAAAGATTCGGCTGGTGTCGAATACAAACTATAGTGATAACCACTCTCTGCTTCCCATTCTTGACAATAATCATGCATTCTTTTAACAACTGCTTCAGCAAATTGATGTGCTTCCGGATTCTTTTCCCAGTCTGGACCAAAGAATGCAATGCATGTTTCATAAACGCCCACATATCCTAATGAAATCGTAGCGCGACCGTTTTTAAACACTTCATCAACACTATCAGTAGCCTTCAATCTTTTGCCAAAGGCACCGTACATATACAGCAATGGTGCATTTTCTGGTACAGCTTCTTTGGTACGTTCAATCCGGTAAGCTAGCGCATCATGGCATAATGCCATTTTTTCATCAAAAATCTTCCAGAATAGATTCATATCACCTTTAGCAAACAGAGAAATACGTGGTAAGTTAACGGAAACAACACCCAAATTCATACGTCCAGAATTAACTTCAACGCCTGTTTCATCTTCCCAACCTTGTAAGAATGAACGGCAACCCATTGGTGTTTTGAAACTACCTGTCAATTCAACAATTTTATCGTACATTAATAAATCAGGATACATACGTTTGGTTGAACATTCCAAAGCTAATTGCTTAATATCGTAGTTTGGATCTTCTGGACTAAAATTCAACCCTTTTTTCAAAGTAAAGATTAGTTTTGGGAAAATGGCCGTGCGCCGTTCTTTCCCTAGTCCTTTGATACGAATCTGTAAAATAGCTTTCTGGATTTCCCGCTCTAACCAGCTTGTCCCCAATCCAAAATTAACAGTTGTAAATGGTGTTTGCCCCTGGGAAGAGTACAACGTATTGATTTCATACTCCAATCCTTGCATCGCATCGTAAATATCTTTGCAAGTCTTTTCTTTGGCGTACTCTTCTTGTCGGTCAGCATCAATCCATTTTTTGGCGTCAACAAGGTGCTTATCATAGTTCATTTGTGCATAAGGCGCAAGTAACTGATCAATCCGATTAGCTGAACAACCACCATATTGTGAAGATGCGACGTTGGCAATAATTTGAGCCATTTGCGCAGTAGCAGTTTGAATAGAATGTGGTGAATCTACCCACGCATTTCCAATTTTATAGCCGTTTGTTAACAAGTTTTCAAAATCAATCAAACAACAATTGGTAGCTGGTGTGACTGGTGAATAATCCAAATCGTGCCAATGAATATCCCCACGTAAATGTGCTTTGGCTACCAAAGGTGGCAGCATTTGTAATCCTAACGCACGACTTGCTGCTCCCGCTTCCAAATCACGTTGCGTGTTGAATACGCGACTATCCTTATTGGCATTTTCATGGACGACACTCTCATCTTGGGCAAAAAGTTTCTCTATGCGTTTTTGAACATCTGAAGCATCGGAGAATTTTTGTTGGTCTGCTACATAGTATGAATTATAAGCATCCACAGCATCCAACTGTTCATATTTTTTAAGTAAGGAAATTAACAAATTGCGAATTTCTATTGTTGTGATACTCGCTTGGTTCGCCAACATTTGATATAAATCACGGTTGATATCGTTGATAATATTTTCTGATAAATTGAGCTTCTCTAAAATAAAATTAATTTTATAAGCATAGAATTGTGTTCCCTCACCGCTATGCTTGATTACTGTTAAATCAGGTAACTTCATAAGTTTAATCATATTGTTCATTACTAAACTATTTCCTCCAGTGCTATTTTTTTGAATTGCTATAACTTAAATACTACAACTATTTTTTCAATTAGAATAGGACAAAGAGTGTCCCGTTTTGAAATTTAATTTAGAAATCCACTGTTCAATAGTCCTAAAAGAATTAAGGCATTATAAAATTTAATCATCTTGTAAAATCATTACAAGAATTAAATATTTGAGTATGTCACTTCAATCAAGTCGTTACTTAAATTAATACTTATTAATTTAAGTAACAACTAAAAAATATTGTTATAATGGAAGGAAAGGACTTGAACATGTATTCTGATGACTCTCTGGTGCTCCATACGGATGCCTACCAAATTAATATGATTTATACTTACTGGAAACAAGGCATTGATCAAAAACCCGTTGTTTTTGAGGCGTATTTCCGTAAAATGCCTTTTAATAATGGCTATGTTATTTTTAGTGGTTTAGAACGAATTGTCAAAATATTAAATCAACTGAAATTTACTGATGATGATATTGATTATTTACAATCATTAGACCTATACGACACCGAATTTTTAACATATCTCAAAAACTGGCATTTGACTGCAACAATACGCTCGGCTTATGAAGGTGAAGTGATGTTCAACAACGAACCGCTTTTGCAAGTTGAAGGACCTCTGGTAGATGCTCAATTGTTGGAAACCTTACTGCTCAATATTATCAACTTTCAGACATTGATTGCTACTAAAGCGGCTCGTATTGCTAGTGTAACAAATGGTGACCCTCTATTAGAGTTTGGTACACGTCGCGCTCAGGAACTGGACGCTGCGCTTTGGGGTACCCGTGCTGCTTTTATTGGTGGCTTTGATGCTACATCTAATGTTCGTGCAGGAAAACTATTCAATATTCCTATTTCCGGCACACATGCTCATGCGCTTGTTCAAGCTTACCACAACGATTATGATGCTTTTCATGCCTACGCAGAAACACATAAAAATGTTGTTTTTCTAGTAGATACATTTGATACACTAAAATCTGGTGTTCCAAACGCTATCAAAGTAGCCCGTGAATTTGGAAATAAGATTAATTTCCAAGGGGTTCGAATTGATTCAGGCGATATGGCGTACCTATCTAAAAAAGTTCGTATCATGTTAGATGAAGCAGGATTCACTAATGCAAAAATTTATGCATCAAATGATTTAGACGAAAACACTATTTTAAATCTTAAAATTCAGGGTGCAAAAATTGATGTCTGGGGAATTGGCACAAAATTAATCACAGCATATGATCAACCTGCCTTAGGTGCGGTATACAAGATGGTTAGTATCGACGGCGACGACACGATTAAATTGTCAAACAACGTTGAAAAAATTTCAACCCCTGGAAAAAAGCAAGTTTGGCGAATAACAGATAGTAAAGATGGCAAATCTGAGGGTGATTATTTGACTTTCGATGATGAAAATCCAAGCCAATTGGAAACGTTGCACATGTTTGATCCCAATCATCCTGTTATTTCTAAGAACATTAAAAATTTCGATGCACAACCGATGCTACATGATATTTTTGTTAAAGGCGACCTAGTTTATGATTTGCCTGATATTATTACAATTAAAAACTACGCCAAACATTCGTTAAACGATCTATGGGATGAGTATAAACGTATATTGAATCCTGAAACCTATCCTGTTGACTTATCTCAAAAGCTATATGATGCTAAAATGAATTTAATTCATGACATTCGAAACAATATACAGGAGATGACCAAATGAGACCTTTACAATCTAAAATAATTGCTGATCTGCACGTTCAGCCCGTTATTGACCCAAATCTTGAAATCAAGCGCTCTGTGAATTTTCTGAAACAGTATCTCACTCACAGCACTTACACCGGTTTAGCTATTGCAGTAAGTGGTGGGCAAGACTCCACACTTGCTGGTAAAATTGGCCAACTCGCTATTGCTGAATTACGGGCTGAAACTAATCAAAAATTCGAATTTGTTGCCATTAGGCAGCCATACGGTGAGCAACAAGATGAAAATGATGCCCAAGACGCACTCGATTTTATCCAACCTGATTTAATAGTAACAACAAATATCAAAGATGCAACCGATGCTCTGGTAGATTCACTGCGTCTTGGTGGATTAACCGTTGATGACATGAGTCGCGGCTCAATTAAACCAAAAGTACGTATGATTGCCCAGTATGCTGTTGCTCGCGAGCATAATAGTGCCGTTATCGGAACTGATCACGCAGCTGAAGCCGTAGCTGGTTTCTTCACCAAGTATGGTGACGGCGGCACAGACATTAACCCTTTGTGGCGTCTAAATAAACGACAAGGAAAGCAACTTCTCGAAGCATTACACGCCCCAAAGCATCTATACGACAAAGTACCTACTGCAGATCTTGAGGATGAACGCCCACAGTTGCCTGATGAAGTTGCGCTGGGCGTTAAATACGATGTCATTGACGATTATTTGGAAGGCAAAGATGTGGCAAGCACTGATGCCGAACGAATAGAAGAAATGTATCTGACAACGCAACAAAAGCGTCACGAACCAATCACTATTTATGACACTTGGTTCTATTAACTCTAAAATTTTATCGTTATATTCCCGTATAACCACTAAAAAAGCCACAATATCATTATGTATTGTGGCTTTTTTAGTATTTAGTAATTTAAATTATAAGTCAATTTTTCCAACGTAATGTAACTGCGAATCGTGAGACATGTCATTGGGATTTGTTCCCAAAACATTGACTGGCACAGGTTCGTTTAGTTTCTTATAGTAAGCAGCCCAAAAGTCAGAAATTTGTTCTCGTCTGTCTCCAAAAAACATTGGTTGCTCACTAAATTTGACAAAGTCTTCAAAGGCTATCACTACCAACTGTGAACAATAGAAGCTGTCCGTACCTGGCTGAAAAGAAAAGTTATAAGGTTTACCCAAATGCTTTTTAGCATTAATAATAATTTGCTTTGTATTTTTAACATTTGTGCGGTAAACATCAGCACTTTTATTTTTCTCTAAAAAGCGGTGAAGCGATTGTAAACAAACGCCTGAATCAGCTGTTGCATGAATGACAGTTTCTTCGTCGGCTAATATCGCGACATGAACAAAGTTTCCCGTTGATTCTGCAATACCTTCATCCAAATCGCTATGTCCATTTTTTACAAAAAGTAAATCTGCTTGTTTTAATTTCATAATCACAGTTTAACACAATTATTTACCAAAGCTTAATAACAAATAAACAGTATTGAATAAGTAGCATAACGACGCCAATGATTAGCCACCCAGAAACTTTTGTTGGAAATAGTCGGTGGTAACTACGGCTTTCACCTTCTTCAAAGCCATGAGAGGTCATAGCCATCGCTAAATTATTTGACCATATTAATGCTTGACTAATGGCTTTAAAATAAAGTTTAGGCGACCAAAAACTCAAGATCTCGCCTCGCATCAGCCCCACTGCCCGAATCTTTTTAACTGAATTTATAATTTTGGGAATAAAACTCAATGCACCCAGAATGCCATATACAAAGGTTGCGGACATTTTGACATTTTGTTCAAGAGAACGTAATAATTCGTACAAAACCATAGTCGACATAAATGCCGCACCCATGAATATATAAGCACCTACACGTGTGGTCATTACTAGTGCAAAATGTAATCGTTGTGATTCGTCTCCTGCACCAAAAAAATAAAATGATGTGAATGATCCGACTGCCGGCAAAATTGATACAATCAATAATCGAGCAAAAGTTTTCAAATGGCTTTTAGTCACTATTAAAATCAAAATACTAACAATAATTAAAAACAGATTGAGATAAACTGATTTTGTGAACGCAATTTCTATCGAAATAAGCAACACTAATAGTAATTTCTGTGTTTCATTCATGAATTAACTACACTTTCATATTTCAAACCATCTTGATTAAAGTGAACATGATAATCAATATATTGAATAATGCCGTGTGTTTGGTGTGAAATCATGATAATACTTTGTTCAAGGTCATTTGACGACTGTTTAATGATTTGCATGAGATGTTGAATAGAATTCGTATCCAATCCTGATAATGGCTCATCTAACAGCAAGGTATCGGGTGCAATAATTAACATAATCAGTATTTGTAGCTTTTTTTGTTGTCCACCTGACAATTCGTAAACACTATGCTTTCCAAGACCTATTAAATTTAACTTTTGGATGCACTGGTCAATCTTCTCAGTTGTCCAATAATCAGCGTGATGGCCATGGGCTCTAGCCTGCTCAACCTCTTCAGAAACAGTAATGTTTAAAAATTGGTCAGCTGCATTTTGAAATACTAAACCAACTTTCCTAGCATATATTTTCTTACGAAGTTTATTGAGTAGCTTCCTTTGATACAACAACAAACCCTCATAATCGTGTAATTTTGCAAAAGTAAGCAGTAAGCTTGATTTCCCAATACCGTTGGGTCCAGTAATTAAGGTGATTTTATCTTTTGCCCACTCAAAACTGCTATTCTTCAAAATGGATTGCTTACCGTTGTTTACCGTCACATGTGCCATACTAAACACAGACTCATTAAAGTCATTATTAGTAACAATACCATCATTTACATCTTGTTTAAAAAAAGAAGACCAAACTGTAGAATCAACAGGTGCTATATGTCGATTTTCAATACGATATAAATCTGTTATAAGGTTTTCATATCCACTTGTGTCGTGATCTGAAACTAAAATGCCATGCCCCTGATCAACTAATTTTTTTAGCAATACTTGTAACTCCTGTCGATGTTCTGGATCAACGGCCGCAAAAGGTTCATCCAATAAAATAATTTCTGCGCCCATCGCTAATGTTTCAGCTAAAGCAACCTTTTGCAA
Organism: Leuconostoc suionicum; assembly: GCF_001891125.1. Taxonomy (NCBI): domain Bacteria; kingdom Bacillati; phylum Bacillota; class Bacilli; order Lactobacillales; family Lactobacillaceae; genus Leuconostoc; species Leuconostoc suionicum. The sequence goes on from NZ_CP015247.1 coordinate 1,497,646, forward strand.
TTCGCCACCTGACAAGTATGAAAGTTCTCGGTGTCGTAGCGATTCAATTCCTACTTCTGATAAAGCAGAATTAATTCTCTTATCAATTTCCTCGGTAGTTAAAGATAAATTTTCTAACGAAAAAATCAATTCATCTTCTACGTGATCCATGGCAAATTGTTGATCTGGATGCTGAAATAGCATGGCAACTTTTTTAGCACGATGGTTCGCTTTGATTTGAGCAATTGACTGATGATTCAAAGACACCTTCTGTGACAATTCGCCGCCATATTTAGGATATAATCCAGCTAAGGCAGTCATCAAAGTTGATTTACCACATCCAGATGAACCAACTAATAATATAAATTGTTCTGGTCTAATCTCGAGTGAAATATCTTCTAAGATAATTTCATCGTCAAATTTAATATCTAAATGATTGGCCTTTAATTCCGTCATACTTTTATTGACCTTATCGATTTGTTTTTAATAATTTAGACTTCTCTAGCAAGTTGACAATCCAGTAAACTAATAGACCGGCAAAAAATGCAATTGAAATCCAGCGAACAATAAACAACCCAACTAGCATACCAAAATTAAATTGTAGATATCCGTCGTGGAATAATGACCAGATGAATGTCACGCATGTTCCGGTAAATGTTGATAAAATCAAACCCATTTTCCAGCTTTTATATCCTGTCAAGGTAAAACCAAGTTCTGATCCGATACCTTGAATAAATCCAGAAATTAGTGTTGCAACACCCCAATAGCCGCCCAACAAGGCTTCTCCAGTGGCGCCAAGCAATTCACCTATTAATCCCGCACCAACACGTTTCAATAAATAACTAGCCAATGGGGCTGCCATCATCCATGGCCCAATAGTGATTGCGATGGTGTATTGGTGTAACCCAAGTGGAACTAAGACAGCATCAAGTGCTGTGTACACTGGATCCATAATAAAATAAATCACACCAAAGGCAATACCAATCAACGCCATTAAAATTACTTCTCGCAAAGACCACTTCCCTTTTGATCCCGCTGTTACTGTTTCTACTTGTTCCATAAACATCTCTCCTCTTGTTTCGAGGTCGTATGTTTCGATAAAATACCTTTTATAGTTATAAGTGTCTATACAAAAAGCCACCAACCACAAAAGAATTTAGTGATTGATGGCATCAAAAAGACATCTTAATCTAACTTATTCTTCCTTCGCAGGTATTAACCTGACAGGTTCAATGGGTATTATCTCAACCTTACGGTACCCCAGATAAAATATTAACTTCGTGGATCAGTATAACCCATTCTAATTTTAAATGCAAAAATTTTTAGCCCATTAACTGAGCTATAAAACCATTTGCAATTTTAATATTTCAGTGCTATGCTAATCTCATTAAAAAAATATATGCTGTCCACTAGGGGTGCCTTCTTGGCTGAGATGATATTACTTATCAATCCCTTCGAACCTGATCTAGTCAATGCTAGCGTAGGAAAGTGGTATTCTTTTTACAAAAGATACTCTTTTTTGCCTAGTCAAGAGAGAGTTTTTTTGTTGGACATGTAAACATTTTAGGAGAAATTATGTTTTCAGAAGAACTGCGCACCCAAGCTGCGCCAATTATGACAGCCATTCATGATCACGCATTTGTTCGTGGCATTGCGGACGGATACGTCCCCCGAGAAGCTTTGATTTTTTACGTCGAACAAGATTTCCAATATCTTAGTGAATTTATCAAAATTTATGCCAATGCCATTACCAAATTAACTGATCGTAATGAAATGAAATTTTTTGCTGATTCAATTGATTTTATTTTAAATAGCGAAATTCATCCCCATCATGTTTTTTGTGAGGTTGCCGGTGTCGAATATGAAAGATTACAACACGCCACGCCAACACCTAAAGCATATCTATACGAATCACATATGTATCGTGCGGCTGACACCGGATCCTTATTAAATATTCTAGCTGCTTTTCAGGCGTGCCCTTGGACCTATAATGAAATTGCAAAAAAACAAGTTCGGGAGAAAGCGAACACAAATGATAACCCATTCAAAAGCTGGATTGATTTTTACGATAATGCAGATGATGATTCGGAAGTTTCACTATCCGACAAAATCTTTGAATGGATAGATCGCTTGGCAGAAAATGCAACAACTCAACAACGCCAACAGGCAAAACAGTTTTTTCTTAAAAGTTGTGAATTAGAATGGCAGTTCTGGGAACAAGCCTACCACCAAGAAGACTGGCGCTTCAAAGATGTATTAAATCAGGCAAACACTTTGTAAGGATATTGATGTAAAGAAGTGAAATTTAATAACACAAAATTATTTGTTTGTAGCTTTCAAAAAAGCCAATTTTAATTCAGCATTGTCTTCTGGTGTACCTAACGCAATACGAATCCACTCAGGATTAAGTCGATCGTTGACTTGGAAACCTTGTTCTAATAATTTTTGACCAACCTTTTTCGTCTCGCCAACCTTTATCCAAATAAAATTAGCCTGTGATTCATAAAACTTAAACTTGTTTTGAGTCAAAAATTCTTGGAACTTTTGGCGCTCTACTTGAAAACGTTGGGCATTTTTCTGTAAGTATTCTTGATCCAATACAGCAGCCGTGCCGCCAGCAATCTGATAGGTTGATAAATTATACGGTAAACGGACTGCTTGCATCGCACTATAAAGGGGATCTTGCATAATGCCATATCCAACACGTAAATTAGCTAGACCGTAAGCCTTTGATAAGGTACGTAGCACAACCAAGTTTGTATACTCAGCTACCAAAGGTGCCATAGTAGCATCAGGTTCATCTACAAAATCATAGTAGGCTTCGTCTACTACTAACGTAATATTTACTGGTAGCTTGTCCAAAAAGCGCTTAATGGAGCTAGTTGTTTCGAATACCCCCGTTGGATTGTTGGGGTTAGCTATCCATACCATAGCGGTTTTATCATCAATAGCATCTAAAATCGCATCAAAATCAACATGCCCATTGTCAACATTAACGGGTATTTTTTTTGTTGTAGACTGTTCGATTTGTGCATGCATCGCATATTCACCAAATGTTGGATTAGGAATAATAATATTTGATCCTGGTTCCAACACAACACGAGTCAACAGCTCAATCAATTCATCTGCGCCAGCGCCAAACACCAAATGTTGTGGATCAACGTGATTTAACTTAGCTACTGCTTCACGTAGTTCTGTCGCTTGCCCATCTGGATAATAACCTAAAATATCATCTGAAACAGCACGTACAGCTTGAGCAACTTTTGGCGATGGACCGTATACAGACTCATTAGCTGATAAGCGAGCTAAATGTTGCAAGCCGTACTTTGCTTTTACAGTTTCTACTGGTAATTCTGCTTGATAAGCTGCTAAAGCTTTAACTGTCTTTTTCATTTTTCTTGTCTCCTCGCCAATCAGCTCGTTCATGCAATAATGATTTTTTTCCTAAACGTGACCCTAATTCATCTTTAATATCATCTAAACTGACACCCTTTTCAACTAATAAGACCATTAAATGAAACAATAAATCTGAAGTTTCATAAATTAACTCTTCATTATTATTTTTGGCGCCGAGAATTACTTCCGTGCTTTCTTCTCCTACTTTTTTTAGGATTTTATCTAATCCTTTTTGATATAGATAATCAGTATAGGATCCTGTTTGGGGATTTTGTTTGCGATCAAGTGCTTGTTCATAAAGTTCTTCAATTGTTTGTTGTGGCATCATTTCTCCTTTTTGGTGTGGTATTTACTCTTTTGGAAAATAACCATCAGTCCATTTATTTGCAATTGTTGCTTGATTAGCGTCTGCTAACCCTTCACCCTTTATCGTGTTAAAAAAACATGAGTAAGCATTAGTATGACACGCTGGCCCTGCAGGATTCACATGAATAAGCAGGGTATCTAAATCACAATCTAATGTCATGCTAACGACCTGTTGTATGTTACCCGAAGTCTCCCCCTTATGCCACAATTCTTGTCGTTCACGAGACCAAAACCAAGTTTGACCAGTACTTTTGGTTAATGAATAACTTTCTTTGTTCATATAGCCTAGCATCAAAAATGCCTTCGTCTCCGTGTCGACAATGACAGCAGGGATCAAACCATTTTGACTTTGCTTGTTGAAATCCGGTTCAGTTCCAATCATATGCGTATCTCCACACCATCATCTTTCAATGTCCGTTTCAAATTTGGTATTTTAATTTCACCAAAATGAAACACCGAAGCAGCTAGTGCTGCGTCAATTTTAGTTTTCTCAAATAAATTAATGAAATCTTGTGTTGAACCAGCACCACCTGAGGCTACTACTGGTACATTCACAGCATCTGTTAGTTGATTATAAAGTTGAATATCGTACCCTTTTTTTGTTCCATCAGCATCCATACTTGTTACTAGTAATTCACCAGCACCACGAGCGACTAATTCAGAAGCCCATTCAATAGCATCAAGACTTGTAGGCTTAGATCCACCAGAAACGTAGACCCGATAAATGCCAGCCGACTCATCCCACTTAGCATCAATAGCGCCGACGATGGCCTGGGAACCAAATATTTTAGCCCCGTCCGTAATTAACGCTGGGTTCTTTACTGCTTCGGAGTTAACAAATATTTTATCAGCTCCAGCTTTAATTAAACGAGCCATGTCTTCTGTCGTTCGAATACCACCGCCAACAGTCAAGGGGATAAATACTTCTCTAGAAACAGCATCGACGACTGACATGATGGTATCCCGCTCTTCCAAAGTTGCTGTAATGTCTAAAAACACTAGCTCATCAGCGCCAGCAGCCTGGTATGCTTTCGCTGATTCAACGGGATCACCTACTTCACGTAAGTTGACAAAATTAACTCCTTTAACTACTTTACCATTCTTAATGTCTAATGCTGGAACAATTCGTTTGGCTAAAGTCATCCATCCACCTCCTTCAATTGAGCTAGTGTCACATCGCCATCATAAAGTGCTCGACCAACAATAATATCGTGAATACCGCTCGTTTGTAAATCTGTAACGTTTTTAATATTGGCAATACCCCCGCTAGCTATAATATTACTTTTAGGAAATTTATTTTGTAAACGTGATAGTAGCTCAATATTAGGGCCTGAAAGGGTTCCATCTCTGGCAATATCGGTGACAACAAAATTCGAAACACCTACTGATAACATAGCTTCAACAATATCATCAAAACTCGTATCAGAATTTTCGAGCCAACCTTGTATGGCAACTTTTTCATCACGGCCGTCAACACCAACGACAATTTTATCGGATCCATACTTTGCAACCGCCGTTCGCACAAGTTCCGGATGAGCCAACGCTGCTGATCCAATAATCACACGATTAATGCCTAAATTTAAGTATTGATTAACCTGTTCAAGAGTCCTGATACCGCCACCAAGTTCAATAAACAAGTTTGTTTGTTCTCGCAAAGATTGAATGACATTTAGATTAACTGGTTTTCCTTCCTTGGCACCATCTAAATCAACCAAGTGTAAATGCTTTAAACCAGCGCTTTCAATTTGTTTTGCCTGCTTCAATGGATCTGGGTTAATTGTGGTTTCTTTTTCATAATCCCCTTGATAAAGGCGAACTGATTGACCATTTAATAAATCAATTGCTGGAAAAATCATGCGTTTTCTACCATTTCCTTAAAGTTTTGCCAAATTTCTAATCCATCTTGTCCAGATTTTTCTGGATGGAATTGGGCACCAATCACATTTTTGTTAACCACAACACTTGGTACATCAACTTGTCCATAATTAACAGTTGCCGCAATATATTTAGAGTCCGTTACCGCATAATAACTATGTACAAAGTAAGTATATTTATCATTCATTGTTCGAGTGATTTGGTTGATTTGGCTCACTTTGTTCTGATTCCAGCCCATTTGCGGTACTTTGTAATTCTCTTGTTTAGGTAATTCAACTACTTGCCCGGGAATTAGCCCAAGACCTGTCGTTTCACCAAATTCAGTTGATGAGTCAAAAAGTAACTGCATCCCTAAGCAAACACCCAACAATGGTTTACCGCTATTTGAAAACTCTTTTATTGGTTCAACCAAGTTACGTTCTCGAAGCTTATCCATTGCTGAAGCAAAAGCGCCAACTCCTGGCACTACAAGACCATCAGCAGAAGCAATATCGGCAGGATCTTGTGAAACTTTAGCATCTAATCCTGTATATTCAATTGCTTTCATGACATTTCTAATATTACCCGCGCCATAGTCTACGATAATAATCGCCATATATTTCTCCTTTGTATTATACGATTTAACTTCACAAAATCATCTAATATTTTAAATTTGCCCCTTAGTGGAATTAACCCCTTTAATTTCCGGATTAATAGTAACTGCTTGGCGCATTGCACGACCGACTGCCTTAAACATACTTTCAATTTTATGGTGTGTATTTCGCCCGTATAGGACTTCAATGTGCACATTGGCCTTGGCCTGATCGGCAAAACCTTGCCAGAAGTCTTCAACAACTTCTGTTTCAAACGTGCCTAATGTCGGAGCAGCAAGTTCAGCTTTCAAGACTAGATAGGATCTACCAGACAAATCAACCACAGCTCTTGTTAAAGTTTCATCCATAGGTACAAATTGTGCACCATATCGTTCAATACCAACTTTATCACCGAGCGCTTGTGTGAAAGCTTCCCCCAATACGATGCCAACATCTTCAGTCGTATGATGACTATCAACCTGTAAATCACCTTTCACATCGACTTGTAAACCAAAACGCCCATGTTTAGCAAACAAGGTTAACATATGATTGATATAACCAATTCCAGTATCAACCTTAATGGGTGTTTGTTCATCAAGATTTAAGGTTAATTCAATTTGTGTTTCAAAAGTGTCTCGTTTAATAGTTGCTGTTCTTGACATATTATTTTTCTCGACTTTCAATTGCTCTGGCGTGGGCTTCTAAGCCCTCTTCACGTGCTAAAACCGTAACATCTAATGCATCGGCTGCTAAAGCTTTATCAGAATATTGCAAATATTGTATACGCTTTTGGAAATCCCAAACACCAAGTGGTGAACTGAATCTTGCTGTACCACCTGTTGGTAAAATGTGATTTGGACCTGCTAAATAATCACCAAGGGGCTCAGAAGCATATTTACCTAAAAATACTGATCCGGCATTTTTAATCTTAGCAATATAGTTATATGCATTTTCTAGCTGGATTTCCAAGTGTTCTGGTGCTACGGCATTCATCAAATCAATCATCAAATCAACTGTATCAACCAAATAAATAAATCCATTGTTTTCAATTGCCTTACGAGCGATTGCTTCACGAGGTAAAATTTTCAATTGTTCCTCAACCTCTTCAGATACTTCGTATGCTAGTGTTTCAGAATTCGTAATCAAAATTGCTCGTGCATTTACATCATGCTCTGCTTGTGATAACAAATCTGCTGCTACATCTTTTGCTCTGGCTGAATCATCAGCTAAAATGCCAATCTCAGATGGTCCTGCAATCATATCAATATCTACTTGTCCGTAAACATCACGTTTAGCAGTAGCAACATAAGCATTCCCAGGACCAGTAATTTTATCAACTTGTGGAATTGATTCAGTACCATATGCCAATGCTGCAATCGCTTGTGCTCCCCCAACTTGATAAATACGATCAACGCCGGCTATTTTTGCAGCGGCCAACACTGCTTGATTTAACCCATCCTTTTGCGGTGGTGTCACCATAATGATGTTTTCAACTCCAGCAATTTTAGCCGGAATAGCATTCATTAAAACTGATGAGGGATAAGCAGCAGTTCCTCCTGGTACATAAATACCAACAGCAGATAGTGGCGTTACTTTTGTACCTCGAATGACCCCATCACTGGGGCTATCCTCAAATGATTCACCAACCTCTAATTTGTGAAAGCTTCGAATATTACGAGCAGCTTTTTCTAATGCTTTAATAACATCTGGATCAACCTGATTAAATGCTTCTTCTATTTGTTCATCTGTTACCTTTAATTTATCCAGACTAACGCCATCAAATTTCTCTCCATATTCTTTCAGAGCAGCGTCCCCATTGGTACGAACATTTTTAATAATGTCAGCAACGCGTGCTTCAACTTGAGGGTCTACTGTTTTTTCAGTTTGTTGACGAATACGTGCTTTAATTACTTCTAGTGATTCATTTTTAATAATATTCATTGTTCTTCTTCTTTCAAAATATTAACAAGGTTATTAATGACTTTCGTAAGCTCTAATTGGAAACGCAGCAGAGCGCCAGCACGAACGAGCATGTGGGTAGCTACTGGGCCAACAGCATCATAAACGTGCAGATGATTTTCGCGCAGTGTGTTTCCTGTCTGTGTGATATCAATGATGGCATCCGATAGACCAGTAAGTGGTCCAAGTTCAACTGAACCTTCTAACTTAATTAATTCGACATCTTCCCCACGATTACTAAAGTACTCGGTCGCAATTTTGGGGTATTTTGTGGCAATTCGCTTTCGCGTTGGCGTATCAAGGCTAAAGCCGTCTGGCGCAGCGACAACGAATTCTGCTTTTCCTGTCTGCAAATTAAGCACATCGTAATGATTCTGTACCTGCTCAGCTATCGTGTCAGAACCAACAATACCAACATCACCAATGCCACGGTCAAGATATTTAACGACATCACTCGGTTTTACCAAAATAAAGCGATATTTTCCGTCAGCACTATCAAATATTAATTTACGTGCTGGGTTTTCTAATAGCGAAGTATCAATACCAGCCGCTTTCAATAACGGTCGTGCATCTTTTTCAACACGTCCCTTGCCAAGTACCATCACAATAGGTTCTTGTGGTTTCATTTCCTCAGGCTTACGTCGCCAGTCAGCTAAAATTGTTTCAATATTTAATCCCATACCAACTGCCGGTAATGATTTATTCTGGAAGTTTTCTAACAAACGATCATAACGACCGCCGCTAAATAAATAACGGCCTAAACTTGGAACAAAACCGCGTATAATTGTGCCCGTATAATATGGTTGTGGTGAAGCCGCTGCCAAATCAACCGTAACTGCAACTGCTGGATAATGTTTGTGCGTATATTCAGCTAATTTCAACCAGCCATTGATAATATCATTAACTGCCGGTATTTCTTGCAGTTGCCACATCACTGTTTCGCCATCTTCACCAAATGCTAAGGGCCAGCCAGCTAACCCCTCCGGGAAATCAGGAATAGTGGCCCGCAGTTCCTCAAAGACCGATACATTTTTTTGCTCAATAGCTTGCTTCATACGTTGTCGCAAGTCCTGATCTAATTGCAAATTTTCTAAAACCACATCAATAAAACGAGCATCACTCAAAACCACCTGTACATCAACAATTCCAAACTCTTGCGCAAATTTGAGCATCGTGTCTAGTGCTTGAATTTCCGCATCAAAACTTTGATCACCAATAAGCTCAATGCCGGCCTGAGTTTCTTGATTGTAATCGCCCGACAAGCTATCAGTTCGTCTAAAGACATCCCCTATATAATAAAGTCTGGACATACTATTTTGTTGTCGATTGGCTGATAAAAAACGCGCAATTGGCAAGGTCAGGTCTGGACGTAAAACTAAGTTTTCACCAACCTGATCAAACAAACGAAAAACATTCTTGTTTTGATATTTATCAAATGTACTCTCCCGCTCGATCAATGGTGTATTAATCGGCGTAAAATCAGCCTCATTTAGGATCGTAGTTATCATCTGTGAAATTTTCTGTTTTTGTTGTAATTTTTCACCAAATTCGTCTCGCGAACCGGCCGCTAATACTTTATCGTTCATTTTTATCTCCTAAATGCCATATAACACAAAGACGCCCTTACAAACTGTTAAATTAGTTTGCAAGGACGTCTTCACGTGTTCCCACCTTGATTTCAATTTTACTTACGTAAAAAAGCTCAATAGCCTGCTAACACAGGCTTATTCGGTATCGGGAATTTCCGGAATGGCTTTGTAACCACTCAGCTCGTTGGTGTGTTTTCATTAATAATACTGGCGTTCATCTCAATGCGTTAGCTTGAACACTTCCTGTACAGTATGACTATTAACTACTTTTCCAACTTCAGCTAAATAATTTATTAAGTTATTTTCATTTTACAACAATTATTATATATGTCAATACTTATTTTAATATAATCTTTTTCATAGTACGCTATTACTATTGAATCAAATAAATAATCGATAAATGGTTGCTATTTTAATAATCGTTTTCAACTACTATATGCCCTCTACCATTCTTTTTGGAACGATATAACAAGTCATCAGCGGCATCAAACGTCAACTTCAAATTATACTTGTGGTGCCTTGAAAAACTGATTCCTACTGAAAAACTCATATGATGTCCCTTGTCTCCTAAAGGTATTTCCAAAAAGTCATTTTGAATATTTTTCAGGAAGTGTTTAACATCAGTAAACATGCTAGGATTAAATATCCATACAAATTCTTCGCCACCATACCGATATATACCCAAATCGGTCGGACTTAGTTTATAAGCTAAATTTTCTCTTAAAAAAATTGAAAACTGCCTCAGTACTTGATTTCCAACTTCATGCCCATATGTGTCATTAACATTTTTAAAATAATCTAAATCAAGAATGGCAATTCCAACATCAACATTTTCATCAGCATTTGTTAACACATCTTGTTCAAATTTTTTATAATTAAAGAAACCAGTCAACTTATCGAATAATACTTCTTTCTGCAATTCAGTATTGTTATTTTGCAGTGTTGTAACTTGAAAATAAACCTTGCGAACAATTAAGAGTGTAATTACGGCCACACTAGCGCGGATAATCCAGTTTGTCGGTTGGTTAAATATACTATATATAACAACATGCGGAATATATGGTGCAAGGAACAGATTTGTTGCTACAATAAGCACTTCAGAAATAATCATAGAAAGTGTCTGATTAGCAATCAACTTATCGGATACTTCCATGTAAATAATAACCATTACCGCGACTGCCAATGAAGCCACAATATTTATCACCGTTAAATGGCCATCAACAAACAACATATACAACATTCGCACAAACGGTGTAATAATTACTAAGATGATAGCTTGTTTTTTATCTACTAAATAAAAAATTAGAAGTGCTAATAAATATTCATGAGCTACAACACCAATAAAATGATACGAAACGGACATTGCAGTATAAAGCATGGCAACGTAAATTATAGGTTTTATCCACTGTTCATAACGGCTTCCAGAATCACTATACATTAAAAACTTCATACTGATTAGCGTGGAAATCGCCAAATTCATGATGATTACCATTAAAATTATATAACTAAATAAATAGGTTATCATTTATATGCCTCATTTATACACTCTTTTGGTTTGCCAATATACCACCCTTGTTGATGTATTACTCCTATATTTTGTAAAAATATTAAACTGTCAATACTATCAACACCCTCAAAAATAAAGACTATACTATTAGTGTGAGCTAAATGTGCCCATTCTTTTAAAAGTGAAATACCTATTTTTCTCGGCATATATTTAAAGTTTTCCCAAGAATATTTTATACCATCAATTAAGTCTATGTTATCCTGCACGCAAGATAATGTATTTCTTCCACTGCCAATATCATCAACAAAAATTCTGTACCCAATTCTTCGAATTTCTTTTACATTATTAAAAAAAATGTCTTTTTCGCTTATACTATAAGGTCTTTCGGTAATTTCAACAATAATCCTTGAAGACCATTTGCCCATATTTTCGAAAAATTGCAGTGTTTCTGGGAATTTAAATTGTATAATTTCTAAATTAATTGAAAATATAGTACGCGTATTTTTTTGAAGCATTTCTGTTAAATGACTTTCAAAAAAAGATAATACCATTTCATTACCTGAAGCGGTTTTTAGCAAATCAAAAAATATGTTTCCAGGAAATTTTTTTGTTTTCCTTGAACGTAACAAAACTTCATAAAATTCAATTGTTTTTTGTTGCTTAGCAGTGACTTTGACAACAGGCTGCATCACAAGATATAAATCGTCAACTACTTTTAATTGTTCGTGATAGTCAGTCATGGCTGCTCTCCGATGGTTTCAAATTAGTTTATCCTGTACCTAATTATTTTTAATGTGCCTTTCGTCTGCGAAGTGTATCTATCCACCACTTCACAACAATATGCCATAATCTGTTTGAATACTGTGGATCTTCATATTTCGTCGATGCTTGAGCATACGTATTTTGTATGATATATTCATACGCCAATATGTCGAGGTTTTCAAAAGTAATACCAATAATAGGACTGTCTTTATTTTGATGTTGCCAAACGCATTTAAAATTAAATTGAATACCATTAATTTCAAATATGCCATGAGTATACTTGCTTACATTTTCTGTCATCAAAGCGATACGAGCACCATCTTCATTCCAATCAAGTATTTCCCCTCGGATATTCTTTTGTTCATTAAAATTAATCAACACAGTTTGATTTGCTATGAAACGTTCTGATTTACGCAGTCTAGGACGTTCATTAGAGAGATAACTTGCCAAAATCAAAGAAAAAGAATTATAGAACAACCAAAATATATTAATATAAATTCCTTCTTTTGGAAATGGACTATCCCATACGCCAAATATAAATAAAATTCCCCTAACAAGGCCGAGCAAAGACAGAACTAACAAAACAATAATTGGCCAAGCAGTACGCCAATTATAGAAGCTATCCTCACTATTTACACCCTTACGTGTCACAGCAAACTTTTGTTTAGATTTGAAGAATAATTCATTAAATACACCGTATGCCATGAATGGAGCAGTAGCTGTCTCATAGATATTACTTAACATAACTGTTTGCCTTTTTTCACTTACTAAGTTAAATGTTAATTGAGACGCTACAAATGATGGTAACCAAAAGACTAATATTTGACTAAAGCTTGTCTGCAGACTATATTGCCCAAATACTAGGAAAAAGATTGGTGACATGAGAAATACAAGCTTATATACACCAGAAAACCAATAATGAATACCATCAGTATAGATAACTCGCTGCATTAAATTGAGCCCTTTGACACGCCAAGGGTGCCATTTTTTTGCAACTTGAATATTACCACGAGCCCAACGATCACGCTGTTTAATCAAGTCTCCAAAGGTTTCAGGGGCTAATCCACTTGCCAAGTTTTCATTGACAAAACCTGTTTCCCATTTTTTAGCCTGTAGCAACATACCAGTTGCCATATCTTCAGTGATGACTCCTGTTGCGAAACCGCCAATACTATCTAAAGCTACTCTTCTAAATATAGCGTTAGAGCCAACGTACATGGTGGCATTAAACGCATCTTTTTGCTGCTCTATACCACGCATAAAGAAGTCTTGGTCATTTCCAATTGTGTTCGTAGCAAATAAATTAAATTGGTAAGGATCATCATTAAAAAAAGTCTGTGGTGTTTGAATAAACCCCATTTTAGGATTATGGAAATAACCTATTGTCATTTCTAAAAAGTCGGTACGCGGTACCATATCGGCATCCATAGTCACAACAAGTTCACCTTGAGAAACCGTTAATGCGTGATTAAGATTGCCCGCTTTGGCATGTTCATGTGTTGCCCTCACAACATGGTGAACTCCCAACTCCTGACACAATTGATTTACTTCACCACGACTACCATCATCACAAACATAAATATTCACTAACTCTTGAGAAGGATATTTCATTGATAGTGCAGCAACAATACTTCTCTTTAAAATAGTAACTTCTTCATTGTAGGTCGCAATAAGAACATCAACACTCGGATAATGGCCGTCTTTATAAACATCTAGCTTCTGAATCGGACGATGAAATTTTTTGTAAAATATTCTGTAGAAAACTAAAGACAAACAAAATCCACCTATTTCCGCTAATATTAAAATGACACCGAGTATTATACTGAAAATACTGTTCGTTGGAATTGTCCAACCAATTCGCCAGCCCAAGTAAATCATCATAGTTATAATGTATATAATGATTAATACTTGCTTTAAAAAATGATACTTTCTGCCTAAGCCAAAACAAACAATTGTTAAGAGTAACAGTGTCCCCTCTATACTTAAAATTAATGTACTCATAGATTCTCCTGGTGGTTATTTCAATTCGTTGTCAATCATTAATGCAGCCAATACTTTTAACGTATCAGCGTAATAGTTTTTGGATAGTGTGTCATCATATACCTGTTTTCGTAGTTTTTCTGACAGATTCTGGAATTCAGATTTTTGTTGATAAGCAGCAACCGCAATCGGCGCAGTGAATGCCATTGAACTATAATCATTTGAAGAACTACCATCCAAATTATAAACAGCTTTGATACTGTTTTGCTGGTTAAAAAATGTTAATATTTTTTTATTAATTTTTTTCAGTTCTTGGTTAGACGTTGCAAATGCTAACCTAAGTGGCACCCGATTAGCATTCCAAGCATATTTGTTGTCATCTTCGCTTTCAAAGGTATTTGGAGCAACATTTGAGACATTATTATCAGTAACCAAAACAAAATCTGGGATTAATCCAGTTTTATTTTTGTCACTTAGTTTTTCTAAAATACGAATAGATTTAAGATAAGTTTTTTGCCAACGCTTATCATCAGTTAGTTCGTAAAATGTTTTAAAATAACTTGGTATCAAATCCGATGTTCTAATCAGATTATTGTACTTTTCATCATTTTTTGCCCAGTTTCCAACGCGCAATAACTCATTTTCATCATTGTAATTATATTTAATCAAATCGTTTACAATGTTAGTAGCTAACTTTTTATAGTTATATTTTCCAGTCGAATGCCACTTTTGATCAGCCATTAGTAGTGCATAGGCGATATCCATATCACCATCCGTAGCATCAGTATTATTTTTAGCTAACGTCTGAATATTATTATTTGACTTGTTTTGTTTCCAAGCCATTAAACGATTCTGCTTACTAATAGTGTGTTGTTGATAATATATGACGAACTTATTAAAATCAGCCTGTGTGGCCAAATCTTTTTTTGCAGCTAACATCGTTATTAGCATGCCATAGCCTTGAGACTCTGAAAGTGCCTCTTGGCTATTTTTTTCATCACTGCCATTGACGAAAGTTCCTTCATTAACACTTTTAACATAATGTGACTGCCATGAATGATATAGTTTGTAAACTGGGTTAGTTCTTTTCATAATCCCTCCCACAATCAAAATAGCACTACAAACAATCACTAGAAATAGTGAAGTATATTTAATTCTTTGACTCATCTGTATATTTATACCTATCCTCTAAATTTATTCTTTGGTAACCTCCTCAATAAAATGATTCATCTCATCAAAATACAATCCTAACGCATCAACCTTATGAGCATCTGATCCATAAATCAGTTTAATCCCCATCTTCACTGCTTGCTCAGCAATATCAAATGTAGGGTAACTCTCACCATTATATGGCTTACTAAAACCAGCAGCATTAAAATCTAACTGATAATTTTTTTGCTTAATCTTCTGTAGTAGTTCAGTAATCTGTTGCTTGATTACTTCATCAAATGGCGGTAATTGCAACAACTTTTGATACTTACGAATAAGGGTAATATGTCCAACACGAACCGGTATTTTTAACCCAGTATCAAAGTTTACACTTTGCATCACCGCATCATAGTAACGTTGAAACAGAACTTGCGGGTTTTGTCGTTCATCACTAAAGTATGCTGATAAGGTCTCTGGGTCATAATCAATAGGTGCAATAATCCCATCATTATTAGGCAAAAAATGCACAGACAAAACAATTTCGTCAATCCAACTAGCTTGTTCTTTCAAAAACCTACGTATGTCACTTTCATAGTTTTTAAGGTAGTCTATCTCAAACCCAGCTTTAATTGTTATTTGATCACCATATTTAACTTGAATCCGCTCAACTTCTGATTTGTATAGTAATAATTCATCAGCCGCCATTGCTGAATTATCACGGGCATCATCAGGGCCAACAAATGTCTCTAAAAACTTTTGAGGCAATGGTGCGTGTTCTGTCACAACATACTCTGTGAAACCTAATTTTATAGCATGCTCAATATATTCATCAAGTTGCTCTGTACTTCCGTGATGAGAAAATCGTGTGTGTGTGTGTCCGTCTTTTTTTATCATTATAATTACCTTATTTTCTACTATAACAAAAAAACACACGCCAAGTGTGTTAAACGTTTTCTAATATTGTCTTTAGGACACCATCATTTTGATTATCAGCTACAGACACAGCAAAATCGTGCTTTAATAATTCTGGGTCGCTATTAGTCATCGCAACCGGATGCCCAACATATTCCAACATCTCCATGTCATTTAGTCCATCGCCAAATGCCATAATATCTTTCGCCTCAACATGTAATGCATCAGCAATATACTTTAATGCATTAGCTTTGTTTACATCAGAATCAACAATATCAATCGCACCATATCCTGAAGTGGTGACATGGACAATTTTACCTAAAATAGATTTGAGATCGTTCATATAGGCTACTTCATTATGAGATAAAACAATTGTTGACTTCAAAATTGGTTCGACCACATCATCAATGCTGTCAACTAATGTTAAGTTTTCAAAATATTCTGAGGAAATTTTGAAGGTGTCACCAATTGCTGCCTGTGACTTTAACATGTATGTAGTTGATTGTCCATTAAACGCCAATCCCACCGCAACATCATCGAGATATTTTTCAGTGACAGAAAAAATAGTTTTCAATGCTTCCTTAGGCAAAAATTTGACATTTTGCACTTCACCATCTAGCATCACCTCAGCACCATTATTGGCGATAATTTGATACTCACCTTCAAAGTTTTTGAAGTACTCTAAAACTTTTTGCAAATGATTGCCAGTCGCCACAATGAACTGCATATTTTGTGCTTTCATTTTTTGCAACACTTCTCGAAAAAGTGGTTCATTAATTGTTTTATCGTCTCGTAAAAAAGTTGCGTCTAGATCTGATGCTATAAGTTTAAGTGTCATTATCGATTCCTTTATACATAAACGGTCTATTACGAACAAACATTAGATATATTTAAAATAAAAGTATATTATCTTTGAACCCACCACCACAATAACTTTATGAGTCCGAAGACAAAAACACCTGCCAACAGTGGCCAAAAAACAGCAAAGAAAACTGATACAAATGAAAAATGAGAAAGGTTAAGTAAATTTGATCCAAGTAACACGACAAATACAAAAATTGGTAAAATGCGTTCTAAACTTTTCATTACTTACGTCCGCGTTTCTTTTTCGCCTTTTGTAAGCGACGAGCTGCTTGTTTGACAGCAAAGTTTTGCATCTTTTGTCCAAAGTTTCCTTTAGGCATTCCACCATTCATGCCCCCCATCATTGAGGACATATCCATACCTGAACCACTCATCATTTTATCAATACCACCAAAGTTTCCATTAGTTGCTTGGTTCATCATTTTACGCATTTGATCAAATTGCTTAATCATACGGTTAACCTCAACAATTGGCCGACCGGCCCCAGCCGCCAAACGTCGACGACGAGAAGGATTGATTAAATCAGGGTTCTCACGTTCCTCTGGTGTCATTGAGCCAACTATTGCTTCTAAATGAGCGAATTGTTTAGCATCAAGATTAACATTAGCTAAAGCTGGATTATTTGCCATTCCCGGAATCATCTTTAACAAATCTTCCATTGGCCCCATGCTCTGTACTTGTTTTAATTGTGCAACAAAGTCATTAAAGTCGAATGTATTTTGACGCATTTTTTCGAGCTGTTTAGTTTGCTCTTCTTCGTCAAAATCGCGTTGCGCTTTTTCAATCAACGTTAAGACATCGCCCATGCCCAAAATGCGCGAAGCCATACGGTCAGGATAGAAAACATCTAAATCAGTAGGTTTTTCACCTTGACCAACAAATTTAATTGGTTTTCCAGTGACATCTCGAATAGACAATGCCGCACCGCCACGCGTATCGCCATCTAACTTTGTTAAAACAACACCCGTTAAATCAAGTGAAGCAGAGAAACCTTTGGCCGTTTCCGCTGCGTTCTGCCCAGTCATGGCATCAACTGTCAATAGTATTTCATCAGGATCGGCAATTTCTGCAATATCTTTTAATTCTTGCATCAATTCTTCATCAATTTGAAGACGTCCAGCTGTATCGATGAACACATAATCATTTTTATTCTCAGCAGCCTTCTCTAGTCCAGCTCGAACAATATCACGTGGGTTGACATCTGTGCCCATTGAAAAAACTGGAATATCTAAGTCACGACCAAGTATTTCTAATTGATCAATCGCAGCAGGACGATAAATATCTGCAGCGATTAATAATGGTCGGGCATTATTTTCATTTTTGAGTTTGTAGGCAAGTTTAGCGACTGTTGTGGTTTTACCAGCACCTTGCAAACCAGCCATCATAATGATTGTTGGTATTTTTGGTGACTTATTTAACGGCACCGCTTCTTCACCCATTGTTGCAATCAATTCATCGTTAACAATCTTAACAATTTGTTGTGCTGGATTCAAACCCTCCATGATATCAGTGCCACTTGCTTTTTCGCGAACATTGGCCACAAATTTTTTCACTGTGTCATAGTTAACATCGGCCTCTAATAAGGCCAACCGGATTTCCCGCATTGTTGCGCGCAAATCCTCCTCACTAACACGGCCACGTCCTGTCAAATTTTTAATTGCCTTTGATAGGCGTTCTGTTAGATTTTCAAATGCCATAGGTTATTAAACTGTACACACTATTTTGTGCACATTTCCCTTCTAGTTATCAATTTCCGTCGTTAAAAGCTTCTGTACCAATAATTTTAACACATTATCATCTGGATAATGTGTCTCGATATATTGTTCAACATCCTTTTCTAATGCCTGTCGCTTTGCAAAATCGACTTGCAAATGAAGGATACTTTCATATTTTTCAAGTTGTTCAATAGCTCGATTGATATTATCTGACACTGCTTGGCGACTAACGGTCTCCGCTTCAGCGATTTCAACAATAGAGTAATCATCTTCAAAGTAGTAACGTAAATAAGCTTGTTGCTTATCCGTCAACAATTTTTCATAGAAACCAAATAGTTCGTTGATGTGGGTCTTTTTTGCTAAATTCATGATTCAACCAATTCTTTGAATAGCCCATAAACAAATTCTTCAGGCTTAAATTCGCGTAAATCACTGGATTTTTCACCAAAGCCAATCCATTTGACTGGTAAGTGCATTTCATTACGAATGGCAAAAACAATACCGCCCTTAGCTGTACCATCCATTTTTGTCAACACAATACCACTGACATCAGATGAGTTTTTGAACAATTTTGCCTGTTGCAATGCATTCTGACCGGTTGTTGCATCAAGAACTAACAAAACTTCGTGCGGTGCTTCAGGAATTTCACGCTGAATAATACGTTTCATTTTTTCTAGTTCTTGCATTAGATTAACATTATTTTGTAATCTACCTGCCGTGTCAACAAATAAAACATCATAATTTTCATCGCGAGCCTTTTCAACTGCTGCAAAGACAACAGAAGCAGGATCCGCTTTTTCTTTACCAGCAACAACGGGTACATGTGCACGTTCACCCCATTCTTGCAATTGTTTGGTAGCACCAGCACGAAATGTGTCCGCTGCGGCTAACAAAACAGACTTACCCGCTTTTTGATACTTACTTGCCAGTTTACCGATCGTTGTTGTTTTACCAACACCATTCACTCCCACAAATAGAATAACTGTTGTTTGTCCTTTGGGTGCAAAATTCATTGTGGCATCTTCATTTATACCGTCAGCCTCATACAAATCAACCATTTTTTTAATGATGACATCGCGAACGTCTTCTTTACGCTTCGCATTTTTTAATTTCACTTCTTCTCGAAGTTCGTCACTAATCTTTATAGCCATATCAAAGCCAACATCCGCACCAACTAAAGTTTCCTCCAAGTCTTCAAAGAAATCTTCATCCACCGAACGGAAATTAGCCAAAAATCGGTTGAACCTATCTGCAAAGCCAGTACGTGACTTTTTCAATCCTGCATCGTAAATTTGTTGCTCAGTTGTTTCTGTTTCTGTTTCTGTTTCTGTTTCTGTTTCTGTTTCTGTTTCTGTTTCTGTTTCTGTTTCTGTTTCTGTTTCTGTTTCTGTTTCTGTTTCTGTTTCTGTTTCTGTTTCTGTTTCTGTTTCTGTTTCTGTTTCTGTTTCTGTTTCTGTTTCTGTTTCTGTTTCTGTTTCTGTTTCTGTTTCTGTTTCTGTTAATTGTGGGGTGCTGGTTTTTTGTTTGTCAAGCGCCTCTTGCCAAATTTTGGCTTCGTCTTCGTTAACTAAACCAACTTGTTCCATCATCGGTTGCGTCACGGTTGACGTACTTTCAGATACAGCAGTACTTTGCTCAATCTCAGAAGCATCACTATTAGATTCAGATTCACTCAAAATTTCAGTGGATTCTGATACAGCCTCCTGCTCAACCGTTTCATTTTTCTTTTTACGGAAAATATCAAATAATCCCATTTATTTTCTCCTAATCCAAGTAACAATCGCTTCTGATTATTTAGCTGTCTCTTAAACAGCAAATTATACAATTACGAAACCGCTTCTTCCATTCTGTCCAAGTCAACTGAGACCATTTTAGAAACGCCAGCTTCTTGCATCGTCACACCATATAGCAAATTAGCATTCACCATCGTTCCTTTACGGTGCGTAATAACGATAAATTGTGTATCACCAGCAAATTCACGTAAATATCTAGCAAAGCGCACCACATTTGCTTCATCCAATGCCGCTTCAGCTTCATCAAGTACGACAAAAGGAACAGGTCGAACGTGCAAAATAGCGAATAACAGCGTAATTGCAGTCAATGCTTTTTCACCACCAGACAATAAACTCATTTGCTGGAACTTTTTACCAGGGGGTTGCGCTGTTATATCAATGCCCGTTGTTAATAAATGTGCGGGATCTGTTAAGCTAATTTCTGCACGACCACCACCAAACATTTTGGCATAAATATCTGAAAACTGTGCCGCGACCGCATCAAAAGTCTTTTTAAAACGAACTTGTACTTCCTTATCCATTTCATCAATTGTTTGTAGCAGTGTTTCTTTAGCTAAGTTCAAATCATCGCGTTGTTTTGTCAAAAATTCAAATCGTGTTTTTACAGACTCATACTCTTCAATAGCACCAATGTTAACATTGCCAATTTCATCTAAACTACGTTTAACTAAGCGCAACTGTTCGGTAATATTTTGAAAATCCATGTCAGCAACTTTTTGGTACAAAGCTTCCACATCGCCAACATCGTACTGCGTCAGTAATTGCGTTTGCAGATTTTCTATCTGCGTCTGCAAACGAGCCAAGTGCGCTGCAGACTGACTTTGTGATCCAATAAGCGTTCTCAAAGTCTCCTGTTGCGTTGCAAATTGCTCTTCTAAATCAGTGATGCTGTTCGCCAAAGTCACGATTTGTGTGTTAATCTTGTCATACTTTTCTTGTGTGTCATCAAGTTGACGTGATATATCATCAATTATACTTTGGTTAGCTACATTACCTTGCGCTATAGCCAATTGTTCTTGCAGATTTTTTAAATTTTCTTCTACAATACTATACTCTCTCTGTAGTTCATCACGTTGATTCTGTAATAAACTCAACTGGCCATTAATGCTGTCAAGCTGAGCACCAACTGTTGCAAACTGAGTTTGCAACGTGACCTTTTCTTCATTTGTTGATTGTGATTTTATTGAAGCTGTTTCTAGCTCATGAGCCAATTTCGCAGTTAGTTGTTCTTGGTCCAATTTCTGTTGTTCAATATTTTCGATTTTAATACTAAACTCTGCTATGCGATTTTTTAGTTCTAATTGTTGTTCGCTTACTTCTTTCAATTCATATTGAGTAGCTTGCACAGCTCTTTTTTGTTGCTTTATAGCATCCTGTTGTCGCGATAACTCATAATCGATTTTTTTAGTATCATTTTGAGCCGCTCGCAACGATTCTTGTGCCAAAAGTAGTTTTTCTTGTAACTGTTCACCAGTCGAACGTTTCAACTGCAGTGTTTCTTCTAATGTTCTTGCTTGAACAGATAATTCATCTGCACGTTCACTTAGTTCAGCAATATCAGATTGGCGACTCAACAAGGTTGCACCACGTTTTTGCGTTGCGCCACCCGTCATAGAGCCACCAGCATTAACAACTTGACCATTTAGACTTACCACGCGAAAACGAAAATGTCCACGTTTGGCAATTTCAGTTGCTTGATCTAGATTTTCCGCCAGAACGGTTGTCCCTAATATGTTGGCTTTAATAGCAGACATTTCCTCAGGCATATCAATCAAATCCGCGGCAACTCCTATAAAGCCATCCATGTGTCGCACGGCTTCCAGACCGCTTAAGTGACGTGATTTGATGGTATCCATTGGTAAAATTGTAACACGTCCCGCCCGGTTTTTTGTTAAATAAGAAATAACCTGCTTGGCCGTTGATGTATTATCTACCACAACCTGTTGTAACACGCCACCTAATACGGTTTCAATTGCCAAAGCATAACGACTGGGAACAGCCATTAATTCAGCAATGACCCCTTTAATGCCACTAAATTTTTCTAAAGTTTGTGGCTTCATCAGTGCGCGAACACCCTGATAAAAGCCGGCATACTCGTCTAATGAATTGAGCGCATCGCGATGACTACGCACCTTGTTCAATTCATCTAACACCTTGTACCAATTTTGCTCTGTGGATTTATATTTTTTTGCTGCATCACCAATGTCTTGCTTTAAATCTGCTACATTTTTTTCAAGTTCTGTAATGTTCACATCATCATGATCAATGTTTGGTACCTTTTTGTCAAACGTTCTTTGAATAGCTGTTAACTCTTTGTTTTCATTATCAAGACGTGCTGACAACACTTTTTGACGACTTTCTAGCTGCTGTAATAGCTTTTCGTCATTCTTTTGTGTGTTGTGCAGTGTCGCTATATCCTGCATTGTTTGAATATAATGATGGCGATTTACTTCAATTTTACTTTGTATTTCACGTTGTAACTCGACTTGTACACTTGTATCAAATTGACCAAGGCTAATTTTTAATTGCTGGTGTTGTTTTTGTAAATCGTCCTTTTGTTTCTCTACTTGGCTAATTTGTTCATCTAATTTTCGAACACGATTTTGTAAATCAAACTCCTGTTTTTTAGCACTTTCAACATCTCTGTTTAGTGTTGAAATTTGCTGTGCCCCTAAATTTTTAGCGCCAATCAAACGTTCACGTTCTTGAGTACACTCTAGAATTGTAGCCTGTAAACTATCCCGTGACAATTGTGCACTAACACGTTCTTGACGTTTATCTAATAATTTTTTATTGATAACATCTAGTACTAGCTTTGTCTGGTTAACACGTTTGTCATGTGTTTCTACTTGTTTAGTCGTTGATGATATTTGACCATTGAGATCATGAATTGACCATGCTAATCGCGCCTTATCTAACGTATCAAAACGTTCTTTTTGAGCTAAATAATCTGTTGCTTCTGCCGCCTGCTCCGCTAATGGATCAATTCGGCTTTCAATCTCATGAATAATATCCGCCACACGTGATAAGTTATCACTTGTCTGGGTTAATTCTTTTTGCGCCTTTTCTTTATTTTGCTTGTACTTATACACGCCGGCAACTTCTTCAATAATGCCACGTCTATCTTCGGACTTCGCATTGAAAATACTTTCAACTCGCCCTTGAGATATTATTGAAAAACTTTCACGTCCCAAGCCAGTATCCATAAACAATTCATGAATATCTCTCAACCGGCTCTCAACACCATTAATTAAATAGGAACTTTCACCTGATCGATACAACTTTCGCGTAATTCGAATTTCATTAAAATCAGATTGTATATAATGATCAGAATTATCAAAAGTGATTGACACTTCAGCGCGATTCAATCCACCACGTTTATCGGTACCACCAAAAATAACGTCGGACATTTTTGTCCCACGCAAATCTTTGGCAGATTGTTCGCCCATTACCCATTGAATCGCTTCAATGATGTTTGATTTTCCTGAACCGTTAGGTCCAATAATACCGGTCATACCAGGCATTAGTTCAATCATTGTCTTATCAGCAAATGATTTAAATCCGCTAATTTCAAGTGATTTTAGTTTCATAAGTTGACATTATCTTCCAGTATTTTTAGTGCTGCTCTGGCAGCTGCTTTTTCAGCATCTTTGATGGATTTACCAGTACCGCGCGCTAATTCTTTGTCATTAGCGGAGACACTCGCTTCAAATAATTGGGTATTATCTGATAATTGTTCCTCTTTTTCAGTCTGATAATCAATATCCACAGACCCCTTGGTCTGTAATCGCTCTTGTAGTCGGCTTTTAAAATCAATAAAACGATCAAAAAAGTCTGTATCAATTGCTGCAAATAATGTTTGATTTAAGAATTGTCTAACGACACCTGCCCCTTGATCTAGATACAATGCACCAATAAAAGCTTCCCAAATATCTTCAAGCAATGAGTCGCGATCCCGCGCCCCGCTCATCTCTTCACCTTTTCCTAAACGAATACCTTCGTTTAAATGAACCATGCGTGAGAAATGCGCAAATGATCTTGTCTGAACCATTGCAATACGCATTTCGGTCAATTGACCTTCGTGCCAGTCAGGATAGCGCTTGAACAAATACTCAGCAACAATCATTTGCATGACAGAGTCACCTAGAAACTCCAGGCGCTGGTAGTCACGACCTTTTTCGTCCGGATGTTCATTCAAATAGTTACGTTGCGTTAAAGCTTCTGTTAATAGGCTTTCGTCATTAAATGAGATATTAAATTTTTTTAAAATGTATGATTTAAAACTGTCTTGTGACACGTTATTTTCCTTTTAAAGCGTAGTCTATAGTATATTATATCAAAAAAGCGGCCATACTTTTCGAAAAGTTATAGCCACTCATCTAAAGATCACAGTAGTAATCGTATGATTTATAGTCCAGATTTTTCACGTACAACATTTGCGATGGATTCAGTATACTTTTCCACTAACTCTTGTGTTGGTGCCTCCACCATGACACGTAGTAGAGGTTCTGTTCCTGAAGGGCGAACTAACACTCGACCGTCCCCTGCCATCTGCGCTTCAACCTCCGCAATTTTGGCAATAACATCAGGATCATGCTGAATTTCTTCCTTATCAGCGACAGTTATATTCACTAATTTTTGTGGATAAATATGAACAGGAGCTGCCAGTTCAGATAGCTTCTTTCCAGTTTCTTTCATTACATATAACAATTGTAGAGCCGTTAATAGACCATCTCCAGTTGTGGCCCAATCACGAAAAATAATGTGACCAGACTGTTCACCACCAAGATTATGGTCTGATTTAATCATTTCTTCCATAACATAGCGGTCACCAACTGCTGTTTTGATGCTAGTCATATTATTTTCTGCCAATGCCTTATAGAAACCAATATTACTCATCACTGTTGAGACAACTGCATTATGCTTTAAACGCCCTTGTTCATTTAAAAATTTTCCAGTGATAAACATGATTTTATCACCATCAACAATCTCACCATTTTCATCAACAGCAATTAATCGGTCCCCATCACCATCAAATGCTAGACCCGCCTGTACTTCATTTTCTTTTACAAGTTCAGAAAGCGCCGCTGGGTTGGTAGATCCAACGCCATCATTAATATTTAGCCCGTTTGGTTCTGTTCCTAATGTTACAAAATCTGTTCCCAAATCCGCAAATAATCGTGCTAATAAACCGCTGGTAGCGCCATTAGCGCCATCAAGAGCAATCCTCATACCGTTAAGATCTGTTGGAATTGTTTTTTGAAGAAATTCTAAGTACTTTTGAACGCCTTCTGGATAATTGTTAACGACACCTAATCCATCAGCACTTGGACGAGGTAGTGTATCTTCTGACTCATCTAATAATTGTTCAATTTCATATTCTAATTGGTCAGATAATTTGAAACCATCGTTTCCGAAGAATTTTATGCCATTGTCAACTGCCGGATTATGTGAAGCTGTAATCTGCACACCAGCGTCTGCCTCTAGATTTTGAACCAGAAAAGCTACAGCTGGCGTAGTAATAACGCCTAATCGCAGCACATCAATACCAACTGATAAAAATCCTGCAATAATCGCTTGTTGCAACATTTCGCCTGAAATTCGAGTATCACGGCCTACAATAACAACTGGTTTCTTGTTTTCATCGTTGGCATGCCTGGTTAATATTGCACCGCCTGTACGACCAAGACGAAAAGCAAGCTCAGGTGTAAGTGTTTTATTTGCAACACCCCTTACACCATCGGTTCCGAAATATTTAAGATTAAATTCTGACATATTTTACTGTCCTTTAGTTTCTGATGTTGTGCTTGCACTACTTTGAGTACTACTGCTTGTTGATTCAGAGGATGATGAAGATGATGAACTAGATCTACTGCTAGTGCTCCCCGTCGAACTACTACTCGTTGAGCTGGTGTTTGACGGTGTAATAGTTACTTTTACTTTTGAAACACTATATTCAACAATCCCTGTTTGTGTAGGAATCTCTATAGTACGCGTTGTTTTATTGCTAATATCTGCAACATCCACCGGTATATTAATAGTGTCCACCGATTTAAGTATATCAGAAGAACCATATGCCGTCACCGTTTTTGGATCAAATGTAATCGTATAGTCATCACTGTCACCATTGTTTATTGTTGCGCTCAAATTCATTTTTTTACTGTCTTCAGGTTCAATATCCAACATGACATTCGCAGTTGGGTCACTGAAATTAACCTCAACTGCATTGCCATCTTTATCTCGTGCAACAAGCTTGACAGATTGTGATACAGACTGTTTAACGCCACTATCAAGGGACACATTGGCATCTACATAACTTACAGCTTCGACGTTAGCCTTAGGTCCTGAAATCGTGACGTTTTTTGGATCTGATGTTGTATCTCCAACCGCGTATCCAGTTGCAATCTTGCTTTTATCGAAACTAACCTGTACCGGTAGTTTTGCCGATTTCTTTTGGGAAATTGTCACCGTGACTGTTTGTGGCGTCACAGTAGATGTTAGGGAAGAGTTAACACCTCGTAAAGCCACTTTAACGTTATGCTTACCAACACCTAAGCTACGTAAATCTACACTAGCTTGAATATCATTATGACTTTGTGCGGCTGTCACCAGTGGCCCTGATCCTTCAATACCAACTTTAACTGTCGACGGCGCACCGATAACAACGTATTTATCTGAGTCAACTTGTAAATTTAAAGGCACCTTTAGGGTAGCCCTTTTCTCTGGAATCAACGTTGAAAAGTTTGTTGATCCACCACTATTGGTGGCAGTACCTTGTTTCGTACTGGAAACATAAGCGGCAAGTAAGATAGCGATGACCAAGGAAACCACCAAATTAACGATTTTAGACTGTCCTATTTTTTTCATTTTGAACGTCCTCCAATCTTTTGACACCAGTGTTTGACATTTTCTTCGTCAATTTGCACCAAAAATTGATGTTCAAAAAAGTTCATATAAGAATCTTGGTCCATATTGCGAAGTAAATCTCCCCCTTGGGTGATCGAAATTTCTCCCGTTTCTTCAGAAACAACCACTGTAATTGCATCACTTGCTTCACTAATACCAACAGCAGCCCGATGACGTGTTCCCAGTTCCTTTGGTATTCGCGTACTTTCTGATAATGGTAAATATGCTGCAGCAACGGCAATGCGATCATCATCAATAATCACGGCACCATCATGTAAAGGTGTGTTAGGAATAAACGTATTAATTAATAACTGACCAGTAATGTAGGCATCTAACTTTATGCCAGTTTTGATATATTCATCTAAACTACCATCACGTTTTATCGTAATTAATGCACCTATTCGCCGTTTAGACATGTACTGCAAAGCATCATCTAGACTCTTAATGAGTTGATGTTCTTTGGAATTATCCACACGAGCACGTCGAATGACCAGACGTCGTCCCAAGCTTTCCAATCCCCGTCGAATCTCTTGTTGGAAAATAACTACCACTGCTATTGGAGCCCATGTAATTATTTGATCCATAATCCACGATAGAGTTACTAAACCAAGGTACCAACTCACTACCTTAACCAAAATAACGAAGCCTACTCCAAACAATATCTGCAAAGCGCGGGTGCCCTCGACAAATTGAATGAGCTTATACAAAATAAACCATATAATAGCGATGTCAATGACATGCATTAGATTATTAAATGTAAAATATAATAGAATATTCATACTTAGCTATTCCTCATCCCTTCCTGCTAGAGCAGCTGTTTCAGCATAATTGATAAACTGACGTATGTTCACGCCCGCTTGCCTTGAAATACGCCCCTGTTCATAAAGTTGCTGAATCGTTTCACGTTCCACATTTAATGCTTTGATTTCCAATTCCATTCGATATCTATCATCTAGTTCACGTTGTTCTGGTGTATCAGGGTGACGTTCTTTCTCAATCTGATTACGATAAAATATAATCAAATTATAAGCCGCTTGGCGTTCCATTCGATGTGAAACAGTGTCACCTGTATACTTTTCCATATATTCAGACAAAGACTGAATAGCTTCCTTGGCCATTTCTTTAGTGGCCATTGAACTCTCTTCACGAAATTGGTCAGTTGACTCATCCGAAATCCAAATACGAATACTTCTTAGCGTACGCCGCCACAATATAATAATCCACTGGGTAGACAGATGATAGTGTTTATCAGAATCAATCATATTCTCTAGACGATCTAAACGTCGATTTTGAGAAGAATAAGTTAGTATAGATATTTTTTCATCGGCGAGCAGTTGTCGTAAACAATTTCGCTGCGCTTCCAATGCGACGCGTCGCAATTCTCGATCATCTTCAATATTGACTTTATGATCATTACTTTTGTTTAATTGTCGATAAATCTGATCAATAATTTGTTGTTTTCTGCCAATTAATTCATAGACAATAATTCTATTATGATCATTTTGTTGCTCACGGAGAACTTGTATACCAATTCGAATGGAAAATATTCTTGCTTGTGCCTCAGTTAAGTCAACTTTAGATTCATGGGTACTTGATGTTTCAACTTCGCCTACTTCTGGTTGTGTAAAGTCATGCGTGGTTCGTTGTTTGGTAACAATTGGCAACATAATTGTGGCCACCAACAGACTAATAATTACTACCACTGCCGCCACAAAAACGAGTAAATTACGTTGTGGAAAGGCCGATCCGTCTGCAATAGTCGATGGAACAGTTAAAACAGCAGCCATTGTAACCGCACCACGAACACCAGTAAGACCCGATATGATCGCCATTCGAAAAGAAATGGCACGTTCCTTATGTTTTAAATGATACGTAATTTGCGTGCCGTACGCCCAAAATGTACGAATAGCAAAAATGATAAACCAAACGGCAACACCATAAAAGATGGCCATACCCGTATGAACCTGCGTACTTCGCACGATATCTTTCATGGCAGCAGGAAGTTCAATGCCTAATAAGATGAAAATTGTGCCATTTAGCAAATAAACAAATACTTCCCAGGTGCGCACTGTAACCACATTTATTTCAGGTGAACGCGCGTTCATATGCTGATCGCTCAAAATTTTCGATAAAACGCCACCAGCCACAACTGCAATTACACCAGAAGAATGAAAAATGTCCTCAGCAACCCAGTAAATAACAAACGGCATTAACAAAGTCACAACCGTATGAAAAACCACATCATTCAAGCCAGCACGATCAAAAGAGTCACGTAGCCAGCTAACAAAACTACCTAGAATTAACCCAATAGCTAATCCAACGATAGTCATCCAAAAGAAGTTTCCAATGGCTTCACCAATTAGAAAAGTACCTGCGATGGTAGCTTTAATCGCCGTATTAAAACTAACCAACCCACTCGCGTCGTTGATTAAGCTTTCTCCCGAAACAATATGCATCACATTTTCAGGAAGCTTCACACGCCGAGCAATGGCTTGCACAGCCACCGGATCAGTTGGTGATATCACAGCCGCTAGGGCCAAAGCCACTGATTTTGGTAGTTGAGGCATTAGTAAGTGCATTAAAAATCCACCGACTAACGTTGTTAAGATAACCAAAATAATTGAATTACCTAAAATTGGTCCACGCAATTCCCAAAGTTCATGTTTTGGAAAACGCCATGCATCGTTAAACAATAATGGTGCTATAAACAATAGCATAAACCACTCTGAATCAACTTCAACGTAAATACCACATACCAGTGCTAGAAAGAGACCAATCGCAATCTGAAATAAACTGATAGGTATCTCAGGTATAAAATGCGACACAATGTTAGAGATGGTTACCGCAACAATTAATATTACAATTAATTCTAATATTGCCATTCCTTAACGCTCTCCCATTATTCTGACTTCCGTTTCTAAATTCACACCAAATTTTTCATAAACCGTTTTTTGCACATAATGGATTAAATCTTCATAATCATTACCTGTACCATGAGCAACATTAACCATAAAGCCTGCGTGCTTTTTAGATACCTCTACGCCACCACGGCGGACACCTTGCAGTTTAGAATCCATAATCAATTTACCTGCAAAGTAACCTTCTGGCCTCTTAAAAACGGAGCCATTCGATGGATAATTTAGTGGTTGTTTATTAGCACGTTTAAAATTGTTTTCATCCATTCGTGTCCTGATAGCAGCGCAACTATCTGGTTGCAATTCAAAAGTCGCACTAATTATAATGCCCCCGTTGCTCTGGAAAACAGATTTTCGGTAACCAAATTCCAATACATCTTTCCCAAAATTTTGTAAAGTGCCGTCTGGCATTAATGCAGTGACAGATGACACAACCATATCAACTTGCCCCCCATAAGCGCCTGCATTCATGAATACCGCTCCACCAACTGACCCTGGGATTCCTGCGCCCCACTCTAAACCACTCAGCCCATGTTCAAACGCTTGCTCAGTTACCCAAATTAAATCAGCGCCAGCTGATGCTACGATTTTATTTTGATCCACAACGACGTCTCGCAAGTCATGTAGTAAGATAGATAATCCCCGTAAGCCACCATTGCGAACGATTAAATTGGATAGCCGACCAAAAACTTGCACAGGCATGTCTAATTCTTTAGCCCAGTTCACCAGCACTTTCAATTCATGAATACTTTTTGGGATGGCTAAATAATCAACCAATCCACCAGCTTGCGTATAAGCATAAGGTGCTAGCGAATGATTCTCTAGTATTTCAATATTTTCTAATTGCATTAAATTTTGTCTCCAAGTCCATATGTACTATTTTACCAAACTTTAGGTAATTCTTTAAAATTATGTTAAATTGCTGATATATTAATGAAAAAACAAAATAAAAAAGCGCCCAAGTGAATCTAAATCAATTCCCGTGAGTGCTTAATCAGTTCACTTCAACTATTAAAAACGTCATTCATCTTACGCTGCGTTACGCAAACCATAATTTGATTTCATATTCGGCCGCTTCAACACTGTCCGAACCATGAACGATATTCATAACAGCCTCCCCTTCCCATTCACGACCTAAATCACCACGAATGGTTCCCGGTGCAGCTAGTGTGGGATTGGTCGTTCCCATAATTGTTCGCCACCCTGATACAATGTTGGTCCCTTCTCCAATCATCGCAATAACCGGTCCCGAAGTCATATACTGCACTAACGAAGGATAAAATGATTTACCTACATGTTCAGCATAATGCTTTGCCAGTAATTCAGGAGTAGGTTGTACCATTTTCATCGCTTTAATCGCATAGCCTTTATGCTCAATTCGCTGAATAATCTCACCAATTTTACCACGCGAAACGCCATCTGGTTTGATCATCATAAAAGTACGTTCTACCATATATTTCCTCCTTACAATTAAGTCTCTGACTTAATTGTACACATATATGAAAGCGTTCACAATACTACTTTCTTGCTGTGCGTTTGACATCCTCAGGACGGTATTCCATGGCCATACCTTTTAAAATATTACGTAGATAGCGATCACCAGCCGGCTTATAATTTCGATGATCCGGTCGACGCAATATTGCACTTAACTCACTATTAGAAATTTGAATACCTGCCGTTTTTAAGAAACCAATTAAATCATCACTAGTATAGGCCATCGCAATTTTCAATTTTTTAATAACAACATTATTTATTGCTGCCTCGTTCACCATATCAAATGTTGGTGGTACAGGCTTTAAATCGGGACCAATTTTCTCACCTCGTTGTGAAATAATCAAGCCATTCATAAAAGATTCAAGTATTTTTGTAGTGACCTTCTCATCACGTTTCGTACCTTCTGCTTGTTTTGTCAATAGATCATGTAATTGATCTTCATCTAGTGTTACGCCACCAAATTTAAAAATTTTGATCATATCAGCATTTTTTATGTTGAGTGCATAACGTAAACGAATAATTATATCATTATTGTTAAAAGCCATTGTTGTAGAACCTAGTAAATAGAAAATATATTGTCCAAATGTCAACTATTTTTCTCTATTATTTTCCTTTTATTTTTCTTTTCAAACTACCTTTTAGAAAAGACAGTTGTGTACGCAAGTCTAATTATACCATACAAAAAAGGCCGATCAGAATTCCCTAGCCAGCCTTTTTAATATGCAATTGTAAACTTATTATTTTTCAGGATTATCTTTTTTATTTTTCAAAGCATCTTTTACGGCATCGACATCGTCATGGGCAACATCTCGAACCTTTTGTACATCATCTTTGGCTTCGCCCTTAACATTTTGGGTCTTACCTTCGACTTCACGTGCTTTATCACCGGTAATTTTTCCTTCAAGTTCTTTTGCCTTACCGGCAATTTTATCTTTAGCATTATCAAACTTTTCTTCAAATGACATGAGCGTCCTCCTTGAATAATATTCGATGTTGTTTGACAAGTATAACGCAACTGTAAGCACTTGTAAAAGGATATGTTTTATATATCATTTGTTGCGTTATTGTTATCATGTTGAGCCATTGTATTTAATTTTTCTAGATATATTTGAACCTTTTTAGTATCTTGGTTCAAATATTTTTTATTTTTCTTTGCCCATTTATTGATATTTCTGATTAGATTACGTTGGCATACTAACCATAATTTCTGATTTTCCTCTAAAATCAATTGATTTTGAAGAATATACTTAGATTGATCAACTGGATTGTAATTTTGTTCCTTAAAGAAAAGTTCAACCCAGTAACCATTAAAATCATCTTGTAATCGATTGCTCATTTTATTTTTAAGAAATTTAAAATAATTTCTATTCATGTACGCCCACAGATGTAATTGTTGATAAAACTTATTTTCTTTTTTTCGCACGATTGAATTGGGGTTACAAAGCCATGTATAGACTACTGAATTTTTATAATAGATATCTGCGCTCAACTCACAAGCTAAACCAACAAAATAAGTATCTTCATATATTCTCAAATTATCCAACCATCTCAAACCAATGCATTTAATATATTTCGCACTAAACCATTTTCCATAAGATGCTTTCCAATCATTTTGAGGATGTGTGTCATAGCGAAAACTTCCGTCTTTTATACGATATTGCTCAATGTACCTAGCAATAATTATTTCATGATTACCCGAATTTTTAATTATGTTAAAGAATTCCAATAAGGCCCCAGTAAAATGTAATTGGTCACCAGCATCCATGAACATATAATCTTGTCCTAATGCTTTGTCCATACCAAATTGTCGAGAAAATCCCGGACCTTTTGATTGTGAATTATAATAATACCTAATATTAATGTTATCAAAAATATCAAATACTAACATGGACTTTAATTTATAACCGCCATCACATACCAGTATCACTTCAATTTGGTCAAAATTGATACCGATTTGATTATTTATTGATGATAATACCACTGCTAATTGAGATTCTTGCTCATTCTTATAAGGTATATAATAGATACTAATTTTTTCATGATGGATTCCTTTATCATTTTAAAAAGAAAAACAGTTAAGTTCATTAAACAAACTTAACTGTTTTTCAGTTTACTTAATATGGTTCTTTAACTAAAGTATCAATAAACTACATTACTGTCATTTCATATTCAGTTCTAGCATTTAACAATCCGATCCTTCCCTTGTTTTTGACTAATATTTTCAATAGTATTAAGTAAATTCACACTAAATTAAGAATGAGAAAAACACAATGAGGAATATATTAGTGTATTTAACTAGTATTTTAGGCTTCAATGCATATAGTTTTGATATACAGACAAATAAAAAAGAGATAATTTATTCAGCTTTTGACTTTGATTTTTCAAACGCATTTCGTTTTGCCAAACTGGCTAAAAAACACACCTACAGTTTAGTTAACTCGAATAATTTTTTTGTAATTGGTATTTTAATTAATCAAAATCAATTAATTTTATTAGTTCCAAACTTCACTATTTTTAATTATTTAGAAAAAGATTTAAATTTATTATTCATATTGTCACGACTGAAATTGCTTTGTCAGCTCATATATGAAATATTTAGTAATGAAATTGCACCTAAAGAGGATGTTTATATTGGCGGAATACAATCTACCAAGAAACACTTTCACTCAATGAATTGAACATCAAGTTATTACGAACAATCTTAAATCATGATAAAAATCAATTTTTATTTTGGAAAAATAGACTATTAAAAAACAAAATTTTAATTTGTGAATTGAACAGTGTATATGCTCAAAATACGTTGATCGAATATACAACCCTTTTAAGTAATTTAATAATAAACAATGGATATCCTTGTAACGATATTTATGCCATAAAAAAGAAAATATATGCGATAATAGCTGAAAACAATGCTTATCCTATAAATACTGAAATATTAAGTCAAATAATTTGTTTATTTTTTGATTTGCTACTAAATGAAACATATAGTTCAGAAATAGAATCTTCTCAAAAAATTAAAAATCATATTGACCGTAATATAACGCAATCTCTAACTTTATCTGATATTGCAAGAAATTTACATATGCCATTAAAGGAACTTAATCTGCAATTCAAAGCCAAATATGATTTAACAATCAATCAATATATTCGTCGAAGAAAAATTGATATTTCCAAAAATTTGCTTTATGCAACTAATTTAAGTTTTCAAGATATTGCAACATTTGTAGGATTTAATAGTCAGAGTTACTTTATTACTACTTTCAAAGCAATAGTCGGACAAACGCCTTCTGATTATCGTAAAAATAACAAACAGCAAAATCTTGCTTGAACACAAAAAGATGTCAGAGCTCCTCGTTCTGACATCTTTTCAAATCAATTTTAATGAAATACGAATAATAAAATTATCGTTAATATGGCTAGACCAGCCTGCTTAAAGACAATAGGTTTGTTACCACTTGGTATGCTACCATATAATCCCACAATTGTAATATACAACATTATAAAAAATATAATATAATACGCCAACGCCAATTAATCCATTGCAAATACCTTGATTTTTAAACAAAATTTGCACATTTTTATTAGCTAATTCTTCTGAACTCAGATTATATGTTTTGCTAGTAGCTTTGGAAATTGTCGCAAAGGTTCCCAGAAACATACTGTAGAAAAATTCTAGACCTACCAAATACTAAATATATTAATAAAAAGGCGCATGTCTTTCTTTTATGTTTGATTAGCAAGTCTATGACTAATTATTTTGCTTACTTTCCCATTTGTTGCACTTCTTCTCTAACAAATTTAATAGTTCTTCTTTGGAAATTCCTGATTTTACAAGTAACGTACTAATCACCATCAAACTATCAACTAATTCTTCTTGATAATCTTTTTCGTTTTTATCTTTGTAATCACTGCCCGAAGCATGTGCCATTGATAAATATGCTTGCGATACTTCACCAACCTCTTCCGATAACTTTAAAAGCATTTGCTCATTTGTTTTGTTCTCTTTTTTTGAAAGTTTAATTATCCGCTCAATCATAAAAATCCTCCTAAAAGCCTATAGATACTTATTAATAAGGATGGTTATCGTACTCCTCCCATGCCTCATGTGAATCTTGAATGCGCTTAAACATTTTTTCCATTTCAATTAATGTAAAAGACGTCACCACTGGACGACCATGAGGACAATTATAAGGGTTCTCAGTCGAGGCAAGTGATTCGAGCAACGTCCGAGCTTGTAAGTCGCTTAAATGCATATTGGCACGGACTGATCGTTTACAACTCATCATGATTGCTGTCCGCTCACGAAATTCGGCAACTGTTAAATTACCGTCTCGTAATATCCAATCAACCATTTCTTTAATCGTTTCAGTCTCTTGGCCCTTTTCAAACCATGTTGGGTGTTCACGAACAATCACTGTTGTCGGCCCGAAAGGTTCTAGCGTCAAGCCAATAGCCTCTAATTCGGCTTCCTTATCGGCAATCTTCAACATATCAGATACAGAATAGTTAATGGTGATTGGCACTAACATTCGTTGCTTATCTGTGCCAACCTGACCAATTTCTTTTCGATAATATTCATACTTCACACGTTCTTGTGCAGCATGTTGGTCAATCAAATAGAATCCTTCGCTACTTTGAGCAAATAAAAACGTACCATGCATTTGTCCAATATACTCTAGGTTGGGGAATCCACTCGGTTTCTTTGGCGAAATGTCTAACTCCTCTTGAGTTGATATATCTGGCTTATTATAGCTAGATATATCTTCAGAAACTTGCACAGTTATTTCATCATCAAATATTGGCAAGTTAGGTTCGTGAGCATATTTTTGAGTAAACTCATTAACTGCATCGTTCATCAAATCTGCCTCTTGATTGATGACCACTTCATTGCTATCTAGACCTGTATTGATCGCAATAGTTTGTTCCATATCTGGCTTAGCCCATGGTGCTACTTGCTTTGGTGCTGGTGGCTCAATTTTGTTAGTCTGGGCCTGTCCATATAGGTTTTCATAAGCATCTGGAATTAAATTTTCATCAGCAAAGCAAGATTTAACAGTATCAATAATTAATGCTGATAGTTCGGTTTCTTTTGATAATCGAATTTCAGCTTTTTGCGGATGGACGTTAACATCAACTAATAAAGGATCTGTATTAATGTTGATGACACCCATTGGAAAACGACCAACCATCAGCTTTGACCCATATCCACGAATAACTGCGTTTGATACGGAAAAATTTTTGATAAAACGACCATTAACCAATATCGTTAAGTAATCCCGCGAACCACGCGTAAGCTCTGGTAATGACACAAACCCTGTAATATTAAAATCATCATCTTCGCCAGCAATTGAACGCATTTTTTGCGCAACGTCACGTCCATATATCGCAGCGATAACACGTTGCTGATTACCATCTCCATTTGTTTGCAAAATATTACGTCCGTCAGAAGTTACGGTGAAGGCAACATTCGTATACGACAACGCAATACGATTCATAATATCGGCGATACGAGACAACTCTGTTTGTGGTCGTTTCAAGTATTTTAATCTAGCCGGGGTATTGTAAAATAGGTCTCTAACAGAAACTACCGTTCCTCGCCGGCCATTGGCTGGCGTTGCAGAAACTTGCTTACCACCTTTAATATGATACATGATCCCACTTGGCGCATCTTGAGTAGTGGTATTCAGAGTAACATCAGAAATGGCTGCTATCGACGGCAAAGCTTCACCACGGAATCCAAGAGACATAATATTAAACAAATCATGTCGATTACTAATTTTACTAGTAGCATGCCTAGTAAAAGCTAACGGTACATCTTCTGGGTTAATTCCTTCACCATTATCGACAACACGAATTAATGACTCACCGGCTTCTTCTACGATGACATCAATTTGTGTTGCTCCTGCATCAATAGCATTTTCAACTAATTCTTTTACAACACTGGCCGGCCGCTCGATGACCTCACCAGCAGCAATTTGGTTAGCTAATAAATTCGATAATTCATGTATGCGCACTGTCTTACTTCCTTAATTTTTGTAATTCTGCCAATACATTTAATGCTTCTAGCGGTGTCATTGTTGATATGTTAATGCTATCTAATTTTTGAAATAATGTTTCTGTTTTAGGATCAACATCTGAAACATTGAACAATGCCACTTGCTCAGACAACCCTGGAGCTTTTGGTTCAGGTACTATTGTTTCTTGATTTTCTAATCCTGATAAAATCGTTGTTGCATTGGCAATCAATTCGTCAGGCAATCCGGCTAGTGCAGCAACGTGAATGCCATAAGATTTATCAGCTGGTCCTTGCTGAATCTGATGTAAGAAGTGTAACTCACCTGATTCATCTTCAACAGCGCCCACATGAACATTTTTGATGTTTTCATGTTTGTCTGCCAATGCCGTTAACTCATGATAATGGGTTGAAAATAATGTTTTAGCATGTACATGAGCATCTAAATATTCAATGATGGCTTGAGCCAATGCCATACCATCATAGGTTGCCGTGCCTCGACCTAATTCATCAAATAATATTAATGAGTGCGCAGTGGCTTCTTGCAATGCTAGATTGGCTTCTGCCATTTCGACCATAAATGTCGATTGCCCCATTGCCATATCATCATTGGCGCCAATACGAGTAAATATTTGATCAAATATTGGTAATACAGCGCTTTCGGCCGGAACAAAACTGCCCATTTGACCCAAAATAACAATCAAGGCTAACTCCCGCATATAGGTTGACTTTCCAGCCATATTAGGACCTGTGATCAATTGCATTGCTGTATTTTGATCCAAATTCACATCATTAGCAACAAACTCACCGGCTTCTAATATTGCTTCAACCACTGGATGGCGCCCCTGCTTAATATTAATTATATTATCGTCAGTAAATGTAGGACGAACAAAGCGATGATTGTCAGCAACATCTGCTAAGCTCGCTAGAACGTCTAATTGCGCTACCTGTCGTGCCAATTTTTGTAAGCGAGAAATATTTGCTTTGACGCGCTCACGAATCGTAATGAATAATTCGTATTCACGCTCGGTTCTTTTGAGTTGCGCTTCGTTAATTAAACGCTCGTGCTCCTTCAGTTCTGGTGTAACAAACCTTTCAGCATTGGTCAGGGTCTGCTTACGTTCATAGCGCCCTTCTTCTAACTTGCTAACATTTGCACGAGACACTTCAATGAAAAATCCAAAGTTTTTATTGTACTTAACTTTCAATGAATTAATGCCAGTTGCGACACGCTCATCAGATTCTAACTGTGCCAGCCATTGCTGATTTTGGCTCAAAACATTACGATATTCATCGATTTTTGAATCGAATCCATCATTGATGATATCGCCCTCACGAATGCTAATCGGAGGGTCATCAACAATTGCTTCATCAATCAAGCCAGCTAAATCACTCATGTCTTCTAGCCGTTGACTAGCACGATTTAAGATCCCCTGACTTGAGGACAGAACAGACTTCATACCTGGAATTGCAGATAATGACCGCTTTAATTGTACTAATTCTCGGGCGTTCATTGTCCCCATAGCAGCACGAGCTGCTAAACGTTCCAAATCATATACTGATTTCAAATGATCTTGTAGCGCGCCGCGTACAAAAAATTCATTTTGAAATGCTTCAATCATATCTAAACGTTCGTTGATGTCTTCTGTATCCCGAAGTGGACGCAACAACCATTGTTTTAATAGCCGACCTCCCATAGCGGTTTTAGTTTCATCAATTAGACCAAGTAAGGAACCTGCTTTCTTCTTGGTTCTTGCGTTTTTTACAAGATCTAAATTAGTCCGTGTATCTTGGTTGAATTTCAAATAAGCCAAACGTTCATAATTTTGAGCCGGAATAATATGATCCAAATTACGGCGCTGGGTGTCAAATATATAGTTTAATAAAATAGTGGTGACTTGCGCTTCATTTTCATGTACCAAGGGCTGTGTCAAAAAACTAACTGTAGCATTAACATTTACCTCAGATTGAGTAGAAATTACTAATCCCCGTTCAGCAAGCTTATTAGCTATCCCTAGTTCTGTTGTTTCATCATCTTTTAATAACACAATTTCTTTAACTTCAAGTGAACTGAGCTCATCAATTACATCGCTAAAGCGTTTTAATGTTGTGGCTTTTAATTCACCCGTTGATAAATCAATATAACTCAAAAAATAACGATTATCGCGTGGTAATACCGCAGCCAAATAATTATTTTGCTTATCATTGCCCATACCACTATTAAGCTTTGTTCCTGGGGTAATGAGTTGCACCACATCACGCTTGACCATTCCCTTTGCAGTGGCAGGATCTTCCATTTGTTCCACTATAGCAACTTTGTGTCCTTGATCAACTAAAATATCAATATAATTCTGCGCAGCATGGTGTGGAATACCAGCCATTGGTACCGGGTTTTCAGAATTTTTATTACGTGCTGTTAATGTTAGCTCCAACAATTTTGCGCCAAGCACTGCATCATCTTCAAATAATTCATAAAAATCACCCAAACGATAAAACACGAATGCGTCAGGATATTGACTTTTAATCTCATGATATTGCACCATCATTGGTGTTTCAGCAACTTTAGCCATGTTGAATACCTCTTTCTATACACTACATTTTAACATATCAAATAAACATTTCTGTGACACACTGAAAAATGCAGTGCACATCTGCTATGAAAGGGCAATCTCATAGTGATGCGTACCGCATATTGTTTGAATCTAAATTATTGATTTTCAGCTTTTTTGAAAACTGTAATGCTTTCAACGTGAGTTGTTTGTGGGAATTGATCAAGTGGTTGAACTGCACCTTCGATTCCAAATCCTGCAGCCAAAATTTGAACAGCATCACGCGCAAGTGTTGCTGGGTTACAACTTATATATACAAATTTTTCAGGATTCATTGCTTTAACTGCATCAATCAATTCTTGTGTTAACCCTTTGCGTGGTGGATCAACAAAGACAACATTTGGCTTTAATCCTTCATCCGCCCATTTTGCCATTTGCTCTGGTGCGTCAGCCAATACAAATTCGGCATTTGTAATTTGATTATTTTTGGCGTTTTTTTCAGCATCTTCAATTGCCCCTTCAACAACATCAACCCCGTATATTTTTTTCACTTTATCCGCAACAGATAACGTAATTGTTCCGATACCAGAATAAGCGTCAACAACAACATCAGTCGGTTTTAAATTAGCCTTTTCAGCTGCGAGCGCATACAAGGTCGAAGTGGTTTGAGGATTGACCTGATAGAAAGAGTTTGGTCCAATAACAAAATCTTTACCCATTAATTGATCGTGAATATCGTCTTCACCCCAAATTGTTTCATTCCATTGTCCCATAATCACATTGGTATCGTGATTATTGATATTGTGGATAACACTCTTTAATTCAGGTAGTTTTGCACTGAGTTTTTCGGCAATTAAGTCGCTATTAGGCAGCTTTTTAGTATTCGTGATGATGACAACCATCAATTCATGTGAATAATAGCCCCGTCGTGCCATAATATGACGAATAACGCCTTTTTTTGTTTCTTCTTCATAAGCGGAAATACCTAACTCACGTAAAATATCTCGCGTAATACGAACTGCTTCATCAACCTTTGGATCTTGGATATAAAAATCTTCAATTGGCACTAAACGATGTGACCCACGACGATAAAAACCTGTTTCTAATTTACCATTTATCATTTGCACAGGTACTTGTGCCTTATTACGGTACCCTGTTGGATTTTCCATACCAATAGTCGGCGCCACATCAACATCTACATTAACTTTTTTAAATAATTCTTCAATTTGATGCTGTTTAAACGCCAGTTGTGCCTCATATTTTAAATTAGCTAGCGGTGCAATGCCTGTGGTAATTGCTATTTTGTTGGCATTTTGAACGCGATTTTCGGATTCCTGAATACGTCTTGTTACACGCCCAAATGCGTAGCTTTTTAATACTTTTGTGACACTTACGCGGACAATTTCTCCCGGAATAGCATCAACTACAAATATCGGAAAATTATCAACCTTAACAACACCCATGCCTTGATATGTAATGTCAATAACGGTTGCTTCAATTTCCTGATTTTTAACTACTGGTGCTTTCGTTTTATATACTCGATTAGCCTTCGCCATTATGATTTGCTTCTTTCTTGCGCCTTTTGACACGCACTTTAAAATGAGAATAAGGCGCCACAATTAGCGCCTTACTGATGTTACTTTGTATCTAGTTTTTCGGCTTCTTCAACAAATTTACGTTTAGCGACACTTACAGAATTTTCTGACATGCCAGAACGATTGGCCACAAATTCAATATGTTGTTGTAAATCAGTAAATTTCATTGGCGCATCACCACCATATTCGCCATCTAAATTCACTTTCATTTGATCATTATCTAATGGCAAGATCTCTACTTTGTTGGTTTTCTTATAGATTAACTTAGGATTATCAATATGCTTACCGCCATTAATCATCTGCGCCACCATTTGTAGCATCTGCGCCAAGTTAGCTTCTTTAATGATTAAGAGCGTAAAACGACCATCGTCTAACTTTGCATCTGGGACGATGGACTCAAAGCCACCGACAGAATTAGTCAGTGCCAAAAAGATCATCGAAGTTTTTCCTGAATACTCACCATCATCAAATATAACCTTGGCATTAACTGCTTTAACTCGAGTAATCAGTTCTGCTCCTTTAACTAAATAAGCCAAGTAGCCATATAATGATTTCATCAACGAAGGTACCGCATACGTCACCTCACTAATAGTTCCTAGCGCGGCAATATTCATAAAATATTTAATTTCATTATCTTTTTCAATTTTGCCTATGTCCATTTTAATGGTTTCATTTTGCAAAATTACTTTTGCTGCTTCTAATGGTTCATCGCGAGGTAATTTTAATGCACGTGCATAATCATTGGTTGTACCCGCCGGTATGACTGCCATCATCGGCCGCTTAGTTAAGGGAGATAATCCATTAACAACCTCGTTTATTGTTCCATCCCCACCTGCTGCGACAATAAGATCAAAACCAGCCTCGGCAGCACGTCTTGCTTCTCTCGACGCACTCAGTGGTTCTGGTGTAGTGGCAAAAGCCGAAGTTTCATACCCAGCTTTTTCATAAACTGCGAGGATATCAAGCATTTCACGTTTGATAGCCTCTCGACCCGAAGTTGGATTATAGATAATTCTTGCTCGTTTCATGCCGGCAAACACTTTTCCTTTCAGCTTACAATATGTACGCGAGAAAAATCTCGCTTATTGATTAGTTTACATTTTCATAATTTATCGTTTTTTCAACTCTGACAACAATAACTTATTCAACACACTTGGATTTGCTTGCCCTTTGGACATTTTCATAAGTTGCCCAATAAGATAGCCAGTAGCGCGGTCTTTACCGCCCTTGAAATCTTCAATAGATTGCGGATTATTGTCCAATACTTCAGTAATCCAGCCTAACAACAAATCTGGATCACTCAATTGAACCAGACCATGCTGCTTAGCAAAGGCTTCTGGCTCTTCACCAACCATAATCGCTTCAAAAACTTGCTTGGCTTGCTTTGTTGAGATTGTTCCGTCTTCAATCAACTTAATCATGCCTGCTAAATGTTCAGGAGTCAAACGCGTGTCTTGTAACTCGACTTGATTCTTATTCATATAAGCATTCACATCACCAATTAGATAGTTAGCAGCACGTTTTGGATCAGCTCCTGAAGATACAGTCGCATCATAAAAATCAGACATAGCAAGCGTCTGTGTCAAAACTTCTGCATCATAAGGCTCAATTCCCAAGTCGTTTACATAGGCTTCTCGACGTTCACTCGCTGATTTTGGTAAGTCTGCAGCAACTTCATCGATCCATTTTTGATCAATAGCCACCGGAGACAAATCAGGTTCTGGGAAATAACGATAATCGTCTGCTCCCTCTTTTACACGCATTAAGATTGTTGATTTAGTTGGTTCATCATAACGTCGAGTTTCTTGTTGAATCACACCACCAGAACGCAAAACTTCTGCCTGTCGCTTTTCTTCAAAAATCAAGGCGTTACGAACGTAGTTGAATGAATTAATATTCTTCATTTCAACTTTCGTTCCATACTGATCCGATCCAAATGGTCTGAGTGACACATTGACATCTGCACGCATTTGACCTTCTTGCATCTTAGCTTCAGAAACACCTGTAAATAAAATAACTTGGCGCAACTGCTCTAGATAAGCATAAGCTTCATCTGGTGAAGCAATATCAGGTTCGGAAACAATTTCAATTAATGGTGTTCCTTGACGGTTTAAATCAACATAAGAATAACCATCAGATCCGTGTGTATTTTTACCCGCATCTTCTTCAACGTGCATTTCTGCAATATGGACACGCTTTACCGTACCATCGGCTAATGTGACATCTAAGTAACCGTTAGTACCGATTGGCGTTTGTGATTGCGTTGTTTGATAAGCCTTGGGGTTA
This sequence comes from Leuconostoc suionicum, assembly GCF_001891125.1. Classification (NCBI taxonomy): domain Bacteria; kingdom Bacillati; phylum Bacillota; class Bacilli; order Lactobacillales; family Lactobacillaceae; genus Leuconostoc; species Leuconostoc suionicum. The sequence continues at coordinate 1,541,822 of NZ_CP015247.1, forward strand.
TCAGGATAAAAATAGTTTTTGCGGTCCCAACGAATCAATGGCGAAATTTGTGCGTGTAATGCCAGCGCAACACGCATACCATATTCCAATGCGCCTTTGTTTGCTACCGGCAAAACACCGGGATAACCAAAGTCAATTACGTTTGTATTAGTATTTGGTTTGTCACCATAGTGAACCGGTGAAGGTGACAACAGCTTTGAGTTTGTTTGCATTTCAACGTGGACTTCAAGTCCAATCGTTGTTTCAAAATTTCCAGTTCCCATGTGTGCCCCTCCTCTTTAATATTCTTTCGCAACGTCAGGATGTTGTTCAAACAAACGGCTAGCTTGTTCGTAAGCATATCCTGCTTGATAAACAGTTTGTTCATCAAATGGCTTACCAATAATTTGCAATCCCACAGGCAACCCATCAACAAATCCAGCATTGACTGACAAACCAGGTAAACCAGCTAAGTTTACTGGGATAGTCAAAACATCTGCTAGGTACATTGCTGTAGGGTCATCAACCTCTTCACCAAGACCATATGCAGCTGTTGGCGCAGTTGGTCCAACAATTACATCATAGTTTTCAAAAACCTTATTAAAGTCCTCAATCAACAATGTACGAATTTTAGCAGCCTTCTTAAAGAATGCATCATAAGCACCGGCTGACAATGAGAACGTTCCTAACATGATACGACGCTTGACTTCGTCGCCAAAACCTTCTGAACGTGTTTTAACATATAAATCTTCCAAGTTTTTAACGTCGTCGGCGCGGAAACCATATCTCACACCATCATAACGTTGTAAGTTAGATGATGCCTCTGAAGACATGATAATGTAGTATGCAGCCACACCGTATTTAGTGTGTGGAAGACTTACTTCATCAACAGTTGCTCCTAATGCTTCTAATTGTGCAATAGCAGCCTTGACCTGCTTGGCAACTTTTGGATCAATACCTTCACCAAAGTATTCTTTTGGCACAGCAATTTTTAAGCCCTTAACATCACCGCTTAACTTTGCAGTGAAATCAGGCACCTCACGCTGCGAAGAAGTTGAGTCTTTCTCGTCAAAACCAGCAATAGCATTTAATACTGTTGCGTTATCCTTCACAGTTCTTGTGAAAGGCCCAATTTGATCAAGTGAAGAAGCCATAGCAAATAAGCCCCAACGTGAAACACGACCATACGTAGGCTTTAAACCAACAATTCCATTAAAGGCAGCTGGCTGGCGAATTGAACCACCAGTATCAGACCCTAATGCAAATGGCACTTGTCCAGCGGCAACTGCTGCAGCTGATCCACCTGATGATCCACCTGGTACCTTACTATGATCCCACGCATTTGATGTTTGTTTATAGTATGAGGTTTCTGTTGAACCGCCCATGGCAAATTCATCCATGTTAGTCTTTCCAACAGAAACTGCACCTAGGTTTTGCAGTTTTTCTACCACTGTCGCATTATAAATTGGCTTAAAACCTTCCAAAATATGCGAAGCACCCGTTGTTTGGATGCCCTTGGTTGCCATATTATCTTTCAATCCCAAAGGGAGACCCGTCAAGACATTCGAAAAATCAGATTTTTCATCAATTTTTTGAGCTTGTGCTATAGCTTCGTCTGGGTTTGTGCTAATAAATGCATTTAATTTATCATCAGTTTTAGAAATGTTATCAAGCGATGCACGCGTCAAATCTACAGCACTTACTTCTTTGTTTACCAACTGATTGTGCAAAGAAGTTAAATCATGCTCAAAATAATTAATCGTCATGTTATTCCCCCTCACCATTCAAAATTGCAGGAACCTTAATTAAATCTGCAGCTTCAAGTGGTGCATTATTAAGAAGTTCTTGTTTTTGATTCCAGTTATTTGCGACATCTTCACGCAAATGATTAACATTTTCCGTCACTGAATAAGTTGGGATAACGTCATCAGTATTTACCTCGCTCAACGTATCAAAAATATTCAAGATATCACCCAATTGTGTTGTAAATTGGTCAAGATCGGCATCGTTAAAAGCTAATTTGGCTAACCCTGCAACATGGGCAACTTCGTCACGTGTGATTGTTGTTTCGGCCATAAATTCCGCGGGTGCATACATTTCTGTAAGCACACTTCCTTTCAGTGTTTATATACTAATCCATTTTATCACATATTTGTCAATCTCTCGCCTTGCATTTCAATGGTATTCCTGTATAATTAAGAGCGTTGTACAAACAACACGACCAGTAACTTTGTTGAGCGGCTCACCATCGCTTTACGCAGTCTCTGGCGACATTTTAGAAAGGTGGATATAAATATGGCACTTACACAAGAACGTAAGAACGAAATCATCAAGGCATACGCCCGCCACGAAGGCGATACAGGTTCAGCTGAAGTACAAATCGCAGTTTTAACTGCTGATATTAACGAGTTGAACACACACATGGCAGCTCACAAGCATGATTTCCACTCACAACGTGGATTAATGAAGAAGATTGGTAGCCGTCGTAACTTATTACGTTACCTCCGCAATACTGATATTCAACGTTATCGTGAATTGATCCAACGCTTAGGTTTGCGTCGTTAATCTTAGGATTACTTGAAAACCTCGTATCAAATTTAAGGAGAAAAGACATATGCCTGTTATTGAATCAGCAATTCAACGTGTTCGTCTTACTAAGAAGCAACACGACCGTAACGAACCACAACTCAGCGCTTACCGTACAGCTGTAAAAAAGTTTGAAAAAGCTGCAGCTGCTGGTACAGACAACTTAGCAGAATTATACAAGGCTGCTTCTTCAGCCATTGATCACGCCTACTCAAAAGGTTTGATCAAGAAGAACAAAGCTTCACGTGAAAAGTCACGTTTAGCTAAGTACGTTAAGTAATTAACCTCTACTTCCTTGAATACTAAAAGGACTTGGAAAAATTTCCAAGCCCTTTTTTTAATGCTCTCCACGTTGTTTGTTTGCTTTGCGTGTTGCTCTCATTTCTTGTCGTTGAGATATCCGACGATCCATTTGATTTTTACGCTGGATTGCATTTTTAATGCGTCGTTTGTAACCTGGCTTGACATTTTTCTTCTTCTTTTTAACCATACCAACCATAGTTGAATCCAACTTTTTGGTTGTGGCTACTCGCTGAACACGAGCCCTTCGATCCTTAACATCAATAATTTCATTGCCTTTAATTTGCTTAGCCTTAAAAGTGATACCCAAGGCTTCTAATTCAGCAACTTCATTTTCTTCATCTGGGCCATACAACGTAATGGCTAATCCAGGCAAACCATTACGGCCCGTCCGACCCACACGGTGAACAAAGAATTCTAATTCGGCAGGTATATCATCATTAATGACATGCGAAACACCTTCAATATCAATACCACGTGCAGCAAGGTCTGTTGCCACGACATATTGGTATTCTAAGTTTTGGATCGCTTTCATCACACGTCGACGTTCACGTGGTTCAATATCGCCATGTATTTCGGCCACTTTCAAACCATGTCCACGCAAAAAACTCGAAATTTCCTTCGCACGCTCTTTGGTATTAGCGAAAACCAATGCTAAGTATGGATTACCAATGGTTAAGACTTGATAAATAATGTCATTCTTATCTTTTGACTTAGTAGCTAATAACCAATTGTCAATTGTATCAGCAATGACCGTTGACACTGGTATGGCTTCAAAATGTGGGTTATCTAAATATTTTTTCAAGAATGGCTTCAACTTTTCTGGCATTGTCGCACTGAACACCAGTGTCTGAAGTCCTTCAGGCATTGCACCTGCAATATAATCGACCTCATTTAAAAATCCCATATCTAACGTCATATCAGCTTCATCTACAACAAGTGTATGAACTGCATGTAACTTCAATGATCCAGACTCAACTAAATCTTTAATCCGTCCCGGTGTCCCAATGACAATTTGTGGTTGGTGATTTTCTAATTGTTTAATTTGTCGTTGTTTGTCCGTTCCACCCACAAACTCAGAAATAGAAATGTCAGTATTTAGCTGATTAGAAAATTCTTTCATCGCCTTGGTAATTTGCGCCGCCAATTCACGTGAAGGTGTCGTAATCACTGCCTGTACGTATTTTTTATCCTGCTCTAATTGATTCAAGATTGGAATCAAAAATGTGTGCGTCTTTCCAGAACCAGTTTGCGATTGTCCGACTACATCTCGTCCTTGTAAAACATCAGGAATTAGTTTTGCTTGCACTGCAGTTGGTTCATAAAAACCAATAGCACTTAATGCGTCAATAACTTCCTTTTTTAAATTAAATTGTCCAAATTGGTTTGCTTTTTCAGCCATCAATCTTCCTTTTCTGCGTCTTGCTTCTCGCTAAGAGCGCTATCAACTATATTGATTAAGCGATCTATATCACCTTGATTTTGCGCCCAAGCTCCTGAAGCCATTGGATGACCGCCACCCTCAAATTGGTTTGCAATCTTATTAATTGCAATTGTTCGTGAGCGCAGTCTGACACGATAGTTCCCTTCATCTTGTTCTTCAAAAATAGCCCATGATTTCACACAATCTATCTTTGATGGCAATGGTACAACAAAAGCTGTCCCGGCGTCTTTCAAGTCAAATTGCTTTAACAATTCTTTGGTTAAAATAACATAAGCAAATCCCGATGGCAATATGCTTATGTTTTGCAAAACATAGCCTGACAATTTTGCTGCGTTTTCCGAAATGGTAGCCATCGCATGATGAATTTCTTGGTAGTCAAAATCATACTTGAACAGTTCTGACACCACACGGAACGTTTCTGAATCGATGCTATACATAAATCGACCCGTGTCTCCAATAATACCAATATATAATAGGCGCGCCGCTTTTTTGGTCATCACCAAGCCTTGATCTTTAAGCTTTTCATAAAACTCAAAAATCATTGTGCTTGTGGCGGAGTGACCATCTTTAACCCATTGCCAATCCCCATATGGTTCATCATTTGGATGATGATCTATTTTAATAACTTCTAAACCAGCTGGCCAACGTTGGTCATCTACACGTGGCGCATTGGCTGTATCAGTTACAATGACAAGAGCTTTGTTGTAAGTAGCGTCGGGTATAACATCCATGAAATTATCATCTTCATTTATCCATGCTAATCCTTGAACTTCTTTACCCACAGCATATATCTTTTTTTCTGGAAAGCTTGCTTTTAATATTTCTTTCAAACCCAACTGTGAACCAAAAGCGTCAGGGTCAGGTCGTTGATGCCGATGAATAATTATTGTATCGTAACGTTTGATCTGTTCTAATATTTGTTCTTCGATTACTGACATGTTTAAACTTTCTAATTATTATTTTCTATTATTGTAACATTAAAACAGCGTCATTTCCTCAAATCCGCTAGACTGTAGGTTGCTAAGTGATATTCCCAATAAACGAATAGAAAAATCCGTATTCATATTCTCATCAAATATTGTCTGTGCTACAGATACTATACTTCCGGCTTCTAATTTGAAAGGCACACTTTGAGTTACAGAACGTGTGATAGTATTAAATTCGCTGTCACGAATTTTTATATTTAGCGTACGTCCTACTAACTTTTTATTTTTCATGATTTTAACAATTCCCACAGCCAATTTTTTGAACTCTAGATTAACTTCATCTCTTGTTTGCACAAATTGATCAAATGTTTCTTCTTTTCCTACGGATTGTCTTTGACGATGCCATTGAACTTCGCCAAAATGAACCCCTCTAGCCTGCCAAAACAAATGCTCACCCATTTTTCCAAATTGGGCTCGTAATGTTTCTTGAGGAATCATGCGCAATTGGGCGCCATTCTCAACACCCAGAACTGCAAATTTTTCTTGTGTTTTTTTTCCAACTCCTCGAAAAGAAGCAATTGGTAATCTTGCCAAGAAATCTAATGCATTATCTTTTGTTATTACAGTAACGCCATTTGGCTTATTGAATTCTGATGCTAACTTCGCCAACAATTTATTGTACGAAACACCAATTGAGCTGGTCAACTGCGTTTCTTTTAGAATTTGGTGACGAATTTTTGCCGCTAATGTCGCTCCCGTAAGTACGCTATCTGTTAGATCTAAGTATGCCTCATCAAATGCAATAGGTTCAATTTTATCAGTATACTGATGAAAAATATGATGAATTTGCTGAGATATCATCTTATATTTCTGAAAATCCGGTCGCATGAAAAATGCATCTGGCGCTAATCTTTTGGCTTCGGCAGCACTCATTGCTGAGTGCACTCCTAAATTTCTGGCGGCGTAATTAGCAGTCGCCACAACACCACGTCCGTTCGACTCAGTAGGGTCACGCGAAATGATTAGCGGCAGATTACGCAACTCGGGATGATCACGCATTTCAATTTGGGCGTAAAAAGCATCTAGATCAACGTGAATAATTCTTCTATTGTCTGCTGTGATAAGAAATTCTGGCATACTATAATTTTATCACAGGAACAAATGTTCCTATTCAATAAAAATTATTACTGAAAATTTTTTAAAATAAACCGCTCAAATAAAAGTTCAGGATCTTGAGCTGTGGATTTTAATTGTTTTTCGATATCAATCATACCTAGATACCCTGTTCGTACAAATTGTGGCGGATAAGACCTTAATGCTTCTTTGGCTAATTTTACTCGATAAGGGTGCACCTTGAGTTGCGCCCCAATGTCTTGGTCATTTCCAGATAATCCTGCTACCTGCAAAAGTAATCTAAATTGATTAGTTAAAACAGCATTTAATCGCAAAGGGGCTTCGCCACTCTGTAAAAGATCGTAATAAAGGGTTAGTGCTTCTTGAGGTCGTCGTTTAATAACTGCGTCTACCAAATCAAACGCATTAGCTGTCAGTGTTTTGGGAACTAATGCCGATACTACATCTAGTGTTATTTTTTTTGTTTGTTCCGCATAGGTTATTAACTTAGGCAATTCGTTTTTCATGTCTGTGTACTGGGCATTAGTACGCTGCATTAATTCATGAAGTGCCTCTGGTTCTATGGCATACGAGCGCTGATTTAGTTGCTGGACGATAGCCTGTTGCGCCTGGCGCTCATTAAGAGCTGGTAAAGAAATATTTTCAGCCGTTTTCAGAAGGACCTTTACTACTTTTTTACGCTTATCTAATTTTAAATCATTAGCAAAAAAAACAACAATATTTTGCAATACTGGTTGCTCAAATAATCTTAATAATAATTCTTGGTCGCGGTCTCCAACTTTTCCTGTAGCAGTCAAAAATTGTGGGTTTTTAACCACAATAACACGACGATTGCCGAAAAAAGGAACGGACATAGCATCATTAATCACTACATCCAATGTCTGTTCGGTTAAATCAATCTGGGAATAATTCATATCACGATCTTCTTGATCAACTAGTTCCTTAAACATTGATTTTACATGACTGATCAATGTTTCTTCTTCCCCTGTCACGACATAAAAATTCGCCATGGCATTATTTTCAATTTGCTGTTGTAGTTGTTTTAGGTTCATGGGGTATTTTTACCTTAAAATGTCCGTTTAATCCTGAATATTCATAACACATCATACCATTTATTTGTGTATTAAAGACAGTCATTTTATTATTCCGGGCTGTTTCAAGTGTTTCTTTATTTGGATGGTTATAGCGATTGTTTCGTCCGGCAGATATTATACCAATTTCAGGATGCCATTTGTTGATAACTTCAGGATTTGTCGATGTTTTTGAACCATGGTGACCAAACTTTAAGATGTCAACATGCATATCTGGAAAGAAATTTGCAATCTTTTTTTCTCCTGATTGGTCTAAATCGCCAGCAGTGAAAATATTTTTCCCTCCAATATTGCCAAATAACGCGATACAATCCTCATTTTTTGCTTGACCACTTTTAAACGGGTGAATTATTTGAAGCGGTAGTTTTGATACTTGAATATTATTGGTAACTTCTGTTACTTTTGCTGATTTAAGGTATGGTTTAATTTCGGTTTTAAACGACGATTGCTGCATCATTCCAGCTGGAATAATAACATTTTTAACATTCATTTTTGTTAATATGACTTTAGCATTACCGATATGGTCTTGATCATGATGTGATAGGACCAAGTTATCAATCTTACTAATCCCCCGGCTATGTAAATAATTAACAATTACCGTTTCGCCATTGGTACGGACGTACTTTTGTTTTTGCCACGCTGGCTGTTCGCCAAACGTTACTTTTCCTCCAGTATCTATTAACGTAATTGTCTTGTTGTACGGTTCACGAATCACTGCTGCATCCCCTTGACCTATATCAAAAGTTGCAAATTCACCATGATATGGAAGATGTACACAGATCATGGCTACACCAAAGGAAACTAGCCATGATATTCTCGCGACATGCTTAATTTTGGGTTCACGCGCAAACATCCCTAAAGCCAAAAACAAAAGTACTACAGCTAGTGCGTCAGGTATTTTACCAACCACAAAATTTCCTGGTAACGTTGCACAAAAATCTACCATATAAGCAAAATACCGGATGACTAGATTGGTTATATATGTCAAAAGTGGAATAAATTGACCAAAAAAACCTACCATAACCAAAGGAACAATTACTGTACCAAAAATAGGAATCGCAGCAAAATTAATCAACGTTTGCAGAACGTGCCAAGTATATTGTTGTTGAATAATAAGCGGAAAACTAACTAAGCTCATCAAAAGATTGGCTTGCCAAAATGTTAGTCGCTGTGCAAATGTCAAGCAAAAGGTTAAGGCAAATGACAGTTGTCCTCCTAACGTCAATAAAATTTGTGGCACAATAGCTAAACTAAACAACAGACTCAACGCCCAGATAACCTGAGCTTTTATCCTCTTATTTGTTATGTCCTTTAACAATATTAATTCTCCTGAAACGATAGAACGAATTAATACATCGGGTTCACCTGCAAATATAAAATATGCGATCAATATTATACTCAACACCAATATAGTATATTCTTTTGGTAACCAGATTCTTCTTGATATTTGCATCAGCATTGTCATTAAGAAAGTCACGTGGAATCCTGACACGCTGAATAAGTGAATTAATCCTAACGTTTGTACTCCTGGATTATCTTCATATAAGGACTGAGGTGTCGTTCCAAGAATTAAAGCCTCTGCATATGCACTAAGCGGAGAAGGAAGCCGTTCGGCATTATGGATACCCATGCTATGCCATTCATGGAGTTGATATCTAATTTTTTGTAGTAATGTTGACGGTTTGGCTCCCTCCGTATGCCATGATTTGATATTGATTTGATGTGTGATTGACTTTGTTAAATAAAATTTTTGAGAGTTAAATTGATTAAAATTAGTTGGTTCAGGTATACGCGTGAATTCAGTTTCTGCTTGAAAAGAAATGACTTTATTGTTTTCAAGCCACATGTTTTTTATCTTTTCATCTGGAAAAATCCAATATAATTTGACTTTCTCATGGTTATCTAACTGAGCTGTGGCCTTGAAATTTGCTCCATCAATTTGAATGTCATCTGGAAAAATGATACCTGCTACATGATGTTGCTTATCATTTTTTTGACTGATTTGTTGCTGTAAACAATGCGAATTATAAATAAAATAAACCATAAAAGGTAGTGTCAACAGTAAAATTTTGAACAAAAGATCAATTTTCCGTTGCCAAAAACACAGTACGACCATAAAAGAAAAGAGGAACCAAGTAATTGCACATGAATAATAGATAATGCCAGTTAAACTTGCTATCAACAAACTAGCAAACATTAAAACCCGCGCCATATTAAACAGTCACTTTATCTTTCAAAGCTTCAAATCTTTTTTCACCGATGCCGGAAACCTGTTTAATTTCCTCAATAGATTTAAATTCACCGTGTTCTTCACGATATGCAATAATTTGTTCCGCTTTCTTGACACCAATTCCATCTAATTTTTGTAACTCCACTACCGTAGCAGTATTCAAATTAATAACTTCATTATCTGTCGTAGACATTGCTGACGTACTACCGTTGTTTACAGGAGTAGAAGATGTCTCTCCTCTCATCGGTACGTACACAATTTGTCCATCCGTCAATTTTTGGGCTAAATTAACTTGCTGCATATCTGCTTCTTCTAGGGTTCCACCAGCCTGTGCAATGGCTGTTTGTACACGTGCAAAACTAGTAATTTTGTAAACTCCGGGGTTTTTAACAGCTCCCTTAACATCAACCATTACAATTGACCTATTTTCGTGGCTAGATTCAGATTTCTTTACACCACTTGTACTGCTTATTGAAGAAGACAATGATGTCTGCTGTACTTCTTTGGTCTGATGAGAATATGCACAATAAATAATAGCAGCGAGAATAAGTAAAATGATGAATATCCAAATTTTATACTCATAGTATTTTTCTTTTACAATTTCTAACATGTCTGACATTTCAATTCCTCTACTTTCATAGTACGAATTTCAAAATAAAAAAGCTTACCATAGCAGATAAGCTTTATTTCACACTGTCAGTTGTCTTAATTACTTTCCCTGTTTGCAAATAATTGATTACATCATCAAATGTTTGCACAGGAATAACCTTTAATTTAGGTGCATATTTTTTAGCCGTGTCTCGAGCTAGCATATAGTTAGTTTTATGTTGCTCTTCATACTTGAGTAACTCTTTGCTTGGCTTTACATATGGGGCAAAGAACACTGTTGATCCGGCTGCCTTAGCAGCCATAATCTTTTTATCAATACCACCAATTTCACCCACATAGCCATCAGCACTCATTGTACCAGTACCAGAAATATTACGTCCTTTAGCTAATAAATCGCCAGTCAATTGATCATAAATCTGTATGGTAAACATTAAGCCACCAGAAGGTCCACCAATTTGACCAGCATTGACGCTAACTTTTGGCGTCGTTGTAACAGCCACATTATCCGTCAGCACAATACCTATTCCAGCACGTCCATTTGGATATTCCGTCGTCTTGGTACCAGCGAGCTTAATTGTATCACCAGTTGCTTGACCTTTTTTACCATCACGAGTGTAGTCAACAGTGACCTTGGTTCCCTTGGATTTATTGGCTAAATATTTAATAAAGCTATCTGAGTTTTCGTAGTGATGACCGTCGATTGCAGTAATTGTATCCCCTACCTTGATACTCTTTTTGAAATGAGATTTAGAAGAGACACTCAATACGTAGATACCACGATACTTTGTCGTAATAGGTTTATTAGCCTTTTTAAATGCAACCTGCTCAGCATTGGCGACTGCACTTTGCATATAAAAGTCTTGAACCTTACTAAAAGTGGCAGAACTTTGACCGCCTGTAACATCCTCCGCTGTTGCATATGACAAATGAGGATTAATCTTAGTTTCTAAATATTTAAAGCCATTGGCTTGTGATAAATAAACAGATGTGATTCTATACTGACCTTTAGAAGTGTCTTTTTTACCGTCAATTTTAACAAATTTCGATAAATCATCGGCTTCACCGGGTGACTCAATGTATCCACTCAATGGCCAAACACCAGCTACGATTCCAGTTATCACCAAAAGGGATACAATGGCAAGAATTATTTTACTTTTTTTGCGCATTCAGCCTCTCCTTTAGTGCTTCAACGATGGTCTTTGGGACAAACTTTACCATATTATCAGCACCCATGCTACCAATTTCTTTGACCATAGAACTGGAAATATTTTGATTTTCCGGTTTTGCAAGTAGTAAAACGGTCTCAACATCTGCCAGAGCACTATTCATTCCTGCAATATCACGTTCATACTCGAAATCTTTACCATTTCGAAGCCCTCGAACAATATATTTAGCACCAACTTCGTTCATGAATTGAACTGTTAGTCCCTTCATGATTGCTACCTCAACATTTGGTAAATCTTTAACGACAGTACTAATTAATGTCATTTTTTCTTTTGGTGTAAACAGCGCTGCTTTGCTTGTATTATTACCAACACCTACGATTACTTTTTCAAATATGCCACTAGCACGTTTAATAATGTCTAAATGACCGTTGGTTAACGGATCAAAACTACCAGGAAATACTGCTATACTCATAATTTAGCCCTCATATTGATATATCGTCACTACGGTTATACCATAATGTTTCTGTTGAATGATTGAGAAATCATCACTTTCATTTGGTAAATTTGCCTCATCATTGCTTTCAGCCAATATAATGGCACCCGAGTTTAATAACCCATTTTCTGCCATAAACGACATATCTGCAGCAATGGTTTCTTTAGCATATGGTGGATCCAAAAAAATCAAATCAAATTTTTTTGAATTGGCTACAAAATTAAGCAAAGCTTGTTGCGCTGGCGACTTTAGGACCGTAAACTCATCAGCATAATGTGTCTTCTCAATATTTTCTTGAATGACCTTAATTGCTTGGAACTGTCGATCTACTAACGTAGCATGCGTCATTCCTCTTGAAACAGCCTCAATGCTCAGGCCTCCTGTACCTGCATATAAATCAAGTACATTCCCGCCGTCTAAATACGGCATTAACATGCTAAACATGGCTTCTTTCACTTTATCCGTTGTCGGACGTGTTTTGTCGCCATTGACTGCTTCAAGGCGTGTCCCTCGAAATCTTCCTGATACTACCCGCATGATTATACGATATACAAACCCCTTAGTTTGTATTTCCTCCTTCATCATAATTTTCAAAGAAAATGTCATCATGCAAATTGTCTAAATCAGGATTAATTTCCGGACGTGGCGACATAACGACTTTTTTTACAAACTTGTATTGCTTAATTTTTTCAACTAATTGTTCAACATTTTCATCATTCACATATAAACCCACAAACATCATCTTGCGAGATATGTAAGTAATTTGACCAAACTTCTTAAGCTGTTGTACATGCCTTATATTATTGATATAGATGTAAATTGCACGGCGTGGTTGTATTTGAAATGTCATCGATAATCCTTTCTAGCCACTGTATCATTTGGATGAATGACTGGTTTTTTCTTCTGTTGCGCAGCAATATTCAACGTTAAGCCAATAGCAGCACTAAAAGCTATATATGATGATCCACCACCAGAAATAAATGGAAAAACAACACCCGTTATTGGTAACACACCAATAACACCACCTAAATTAACAAAGGCTTGGATAAACAATAAGGTCGCTACACCATACATAACTAATCGTTGGTATTGCCGTTTTTGTCTAATACCCAAAATAATAAGTCGTGTAATAATTATTAATAGTAAAATTAACACAATTACGGTCACTACTGCCCCTAATTCCTCTGTCATTACTGCCATAATAAAATCCGTATTTGATTCAGGTAGATAGGGTTTTATGAGAGAATTTCCTAAACCAACACCAAACATGCCACCATGAGCTATGGCGTAATAACCATATAGTAGTTGACGACTTTGATCTGGGTCAGCCCAAGGATTAACAAAATTAATTAATCTTAAAATACCATAATGCGTACTACCAGTCAGGTGAAATACTTTATCCATCAAATTAATGATTGGTTGTAAAAGTCCAAACCCAATGCCCGCGATAGCAAACCAGGCAACGGTAACCTTTTTAGACACACCAGCTGCAAGTACAATGGTTAGCATAATGAGGGCAGCAATAATCATATTACCGTTGTCTGGCATAATAAATAGCAAAAATAGAGATGAAAAAGGTAAAAGCCAAGCATTGAGTTGGCCAATTGGCTGTTGTAATAATTTAACGTGTGGTTGCCATGGATGTTTAGCAAAAAAGTCAGCAAAGTATAATATCAAAACTAATTTTAAAAACTCAGCCGGTTGCAAAGTAATAATTCCCAGCGGAATCCAACCATGAGCGCCATTAACTGCTGGCATTATTCTGGCAATAATTAAAAGTCCAATTATACCAAACATCATCACCTTTATCCATTTTTCATTGCGCCAATTGTTAATATTAAAATGAAATAAAGTAAACGCACCAATCCAACCAATGAAAACAAAAAGAAGTTGTTTGTAGAAGTTTATCATTGCTGAATTCGTTAAGCTCGCCGAAAAAACCATTACCACACCCAACGAACTGAGTATGGCAAATGGTACCGCAATCCAATAATCTAATTTTCTGATTTTTTTAAACATTAATCGCCCATAATAGTTTTAAGATTTGCATCATCCAAATTTTTGGCAATGGCCACAACAAACGCTTTAGATGCCTCAAAATCCTTAATTGACCAAACTGTTTGGTGGGTGTGGATGTAACGAGAAGCAACACCTAATGCAACGGCTGGCACACCAGTTAACTCAGTTTGAGCTGCTGCTGCATCAGTTCCCCCCTTGGAAACAAAGTACTGATAAGGAATATGATTATCTTCAGCCACAGATAACAAAAATTCTTTTAAGCGCAGCGGCATAACAACAGTTGGATCAAAAACACGTAATAACGTTCCTTGATCTAGGATTCCTTGATGTCCAATTTGTCCTGAAGTATCATCTGCAGCACTAGAATCAACTGCGAAAAAAATATCTGGTTTCAGTAAATTGACGGCGCCATGTGCACCTCGTAGCCCAACTTCTTCTTGAACATTGGCACCCATTATCAAGGTATTAGGTGTTTGAACATTTTCGAGTTCTTCCAAAGCGTCTAATATTGTCACAAGTCCAAATCGATTATCCCATGATTTAGATATTACACGCCTTTTATTCGCTGTCATAACTGTTGATACTTGTGGCACAATAAAGTCCCCAGGACGGACACCAAATGACCACGCTTCATCCTTGTCCAAAAATCCGCCATCAAATAGAACATCCTCTACGGTTGGCATCTGTGGGCCGTGAGCGCTGCCGCGTAATAAGTGCGGTGACACAGAACTTGAAATAATAGGATAATTACCTTTACTTGTGAACAAAGTAAATCTTTGCGAGCTAATTACTGCTGGATTCCATCCACCAAGAGCGGCCACTTTAAGTGCACCACTAGGCAGAATATCTGTCACAATAAATCCAACTTCATCCATATGCGCTGAAAACATTACACGTGGACCTTGTTGTCCCTCTTTAACACCGTAAACACCACCAAGTCCCTCTTGGTGGATTGTATCAACCAATGGTTCCAAATCAGAACGGAAAGATTGACGAATAGCATGTTCTTGGCCAGAAGTGCCTTGTAGTTCTGTATACTTTTTTACACGAGCCCATGTTCTATCATTCATTCTAAATAAATCCTTTCACTAAATCCTTCTTCATACTCGTACAAAATTGGTTCGCCATTGTCAATCTCAAGACCGTCTATGTCTTCATCACTGATATGTTCTATATATTTGACTAAAGCCCGTAGGGAGCTACCATGTGCGACGATTAAGACGTTTTTACCCTGCTGAATCTGAGGCAAAATTTTTGAATGCCAATAAGGAACAAGCCGATCGCTGGCCATTTTCAAGCTCTCACCGCGTGGTTCTAGGCCTTCTGGGTAACGTCTATCTGGAGTAACGTGTTCTAATAGAGGTGGCGTAGCCGTATAACTACGTCGCCATAAGGCAACTTTATTTGCGCCATATTGTTGACGAGCATAATCTTTGTTCAAACCACGTAATGCACCATAGTGCCGCTCATTGAGTTGCCAAGCCTTATGGAGTGGTAACCACAACTGCTCAATTTCTTCTAATATAATATTGTCAGTTATTATTGCGCGCTTTAAAAAAGAAGTAAATGATACATCAAATTGCAAACCATGTCGCTTCAAAACTTCACCAACACGGTTCGCTTGTCTAACCCCTTTTAAGGTCAGTGGAACGTCAGTCCATCCGGTAAATTCATTGTCACGGTTTGCTGTTGACTCTCCGTGGCGAACTAACACAAGTTTAGCAGCCATATGCAACTCCTTTTTTTATACTCTTCCCATTATATCGTTTCAATCATTTTAAAGCTACGTAAGCAAATATTGGATTGCTCACAAATGATCATTTTTTAATATTAGTATGATTATATCATTATTCGAAACATCAATTATCGACGATGTCAGCTCGAAGATATTTTAATTTATCTCCGAATTTAATTCAAAAGACATGAAAAAATTCTTGGTAAAAACCTAGTGTATCCAGCCTTTTACAAACTGATGTCTTTCTTATAAATTTTAGAACAAAACCCTAGTCAAACTAGCACTATTCGTTTAGAATATATGTTCAAGACATTTTTATCTATATTGGAGAGAATATGCGTGATTTAACTCAGGGAACTCCCGCAAAGCAAATTTTATTTTTTACAATTCCACTCGTAATTGGAAATCTTTTCCAACAATTATATAATTTTTCCGATACGCTGATTGTTGGTCAAACACTTGGT
This sequence comes from Leuconostoc suionicum, assembly GCF_001891125.1. NCBI lineage: Bacteria > Bacillati > Bacillota > Bacilli > Lactobacillales > Lactobacillaceae > Leuconostoc > Leuconostoc suionicum. The sequence continues at coordinate 1,557,998 of NZ_CP015247.1, forward strand.
GTAAAATCTCTTGCTGCTGTTGGAGCAACTGGTTCAATCATGTTTCTAGTTATAGGATTCGTACAAGGATTCACTTCCGGATTATCAATTATTACAGCGCAACGTTATGGTGCCCGTGATATTGCTGGTGTGCGCAAAAGTATGGCGTCAACAATTATCGTATCAGCAATAGTCACTATAATCGTTACCCTGGTGAGTTTTCTCTTAATCTATCCGTTACTTAAAATCATGCAAACCCCACCAGACATTTTGAATCAAGCATTCACATTTATTAGTATCATCTTAGGTGGTATTTTTGCTACGATGGGGTACAATCTCACCGCTAATGCCCTTCGTGCAGTGGGTGATTCTCGCTCACCGTTAATTTATTTGGTTATTGGTATGTTTGTTAACATTGGTCTCGAATTATGGTTGATTTTAGGTCTTGGTTTTGGTGTTGCTGGAGCGGCTATTGCAACTGTTATCGCACAATTGGTCTCTGCGATTCTAAGCTTTTGGCACATTTATAGATTTGTGCCCCAGCTTCGTGTTGATCGTGATGATTTAAAATGGGACGCAAAAGACATTCGCACTCATTTACACGCCGGTCTACCTATGGGCTTTCAGAGTTCAATTATAGCGATTGGTTCATTAGTTTTACAAGGTGCATTGAATACATTAGGAACAGACGCAGTTGCAGCAACCACGGCTGCGCAGCGTATTGATCAAGTGGCTACACTACCTATGATGTCATTTGGTATAACAATGGCAACCTTCGCTGCGCAAAACTATGGTGCCAAACAATATCAACGCATTTTAATCGGGGTAAGACATGCGCTGTTTATGAGCATGGGATTTGGTCTGTTTATGGGTATTTTAGAAATTACGTTTGGTCATGTTGCCGTGTCTATGTTTGTCGGTGCTGATCAACATCGCGTATTATCATTAGCGCAACAGTACTTCTGGGCTAATGGTGCCTTCTACTATATACTATCCGCTTTATTTATTATACGATATGTTTTGCAAGGACTTAATGACTCCAGAACACCTACCTTTGCTGGTATTGCTGAATTAGTCATGCGAACAGCAGCAGCAATTACTTTAGTTGGACCTTTTGGATTTTTCGGTGCCAGCTTGGCCAATATGTTAGCTTGGACAGGTTCTGTTCTGGTCATGATTCCAGCTTATCTCAAAACTGTTAAAATGTTAAAAGAACAACATATTTCTTTAAATTCCGAACGTTTATAATGTTGCGTTCGTTTATTAAGCGCTTTCACTTATTATTTTTAGCCATTATTCGCGAAAATATCTTTTATTTTCTCATTTTTAATTTAATTATTAGTAAACAACTGCTAAAATTAATTTGTACGTTATTCGTAACTAAATATTTGGGAGGCAATCATGTCTACGATTGCACATTATTTCAAACTTGACGAACTCAACACAAGTGTTCGAACTGAGTTTATTGCTGGTTTAACTACTTTTGTGTCGATGGCTTACATCCTATTTGTTAACCCTACCGTTTTGGGTGCAGCAGGTATGGACAAAGGCGCTGTTTTCACAGCCACAGCAATTGCTTCAGCTGTCGCAACCATCTTCATGGGTGTTGTTGCACTCTACCCTATTGCTATTGCCCCAGGGCTTGGCGTAAATGCTTTTTTCGCTTATTCTGTTGTTATTGGTATGGGCGTAAAATGGGAAACTGCTATGGCTGGTGTGTTTGTAGCCGCATTGATTTTCTTAGTTTTAACATTTTTCAAAATTCGTGAGAAAATCATCAATATTATTCCACAAAATCTAAAGCTCGCTATTGCTTCAGGAATCGGGCTATTCATTGCTTTTATCGGATTGCATGACGCAGGGCTGATTGTAGCTAACAAAGACACCATGGTATCTTTGGGGCATCTATCATCACCTACATCGCTATTATCAATTTTTGGAATTATTGTTACTTTTATATTGATCAGTCGTAAAACACCGGCTGCCATATTCATTGGTATGGTTTTAACATCCCTTGCTGGTATTCTAACTGGTCTAATCAAATTACCTTCTGCCATTATTTCACCTGCTCCTTCACTTGCACCTACATTTGGTGCCGGCGTTATGCATGTTGGTGATATTAATTCTTTGCAACTAGTCACAGTTGTTATCACCTTCTTGATTGTTACTTTTTTTGACACAGCTGGTACAATGATTGGCTTAGCCACACAAGCTGGATTCATGAAAAATAATGAAATGCCTCGTGCTGGCCGTGCCCTAATGGCTGATGCGGTTGGTATGACAGTAGGTGCCGTTATTGGTACTTCACCTACTTCTGCTTACGTTGAATCGTCATCTGGTATTGCAGTTGGTGGTCGTTCAGGATTAACTTCCGTGTTCACTGGAATATTTTTCTTGTTTGCTCTGCTCTTCTCACCTCTTTTATCTGTAGTTACTTCACAAGTCACAGCACCAGCGTTAGTGGTAGTTGGCGTCTTAATGGCCAAAAACTTACGCTTAATTGATTGGGAAGATTTAGCTATCGCAGCGCCAGCATTTTTAATTGTTATTGGTATGCCCCTAACCTATTCTATATCAGATGGTATCGCGCTTGGTTTCATCTTATATCCAATCACAATGATTGCAACCGGTCGTATCAAGAAAGTACATCCTCTGATGTATGTATTAGCGATTATGTTCATTGCATTCTTAATGATCATTGCGCATTAGAAACACAAAAAAAGACGTCGCTTAAATTTCGCGTCTTTTTTATTTTGTTAATTTAAAATTTTTGACGTAAATCACGAGCATTTGCCAGAGCAGTTTCAGTAATATTGTCACCAGATAACATCATAGCAATTGCGTGAACTCGACCATCTTCATCTAAAGGTGCCACTTGGGTGAGTGTACGATCATTTTCAGTTAACTTCGATATCAAATAATGATGCGTTGCAGCTGCTGCAACTTGTGGTAAATGCGTAATTGCTAAAACTTGTGAATCAGTTGAAATTGTGAGCATTTTTTTTGCTATTGCCTGAGCCACACGACCGGAAACACCTGTATCCGCTTCATCAAAAACAATTGAAATGATATGCTGTTGCTTAACAAATGTAGTTTTCAATGCTAACATCAGGCGAGCAGCTTCTCCCCCTGATGCGATCTTGACCAAGGGTGCCATTCCTTCTCCAACGTTAGTTTGGACATAAAATTCAACTTTATCAATTCCTGAGGAGATATAGCCTTCAACTGGATCAAAGTGTACAGCAAACTCGGCCCCACTCATTAATAAATCGTTCAGTTGCTGATTAACATTCTTTTCTAAATTTCGGGCTACTTTTTGTCGAGCCTCACGTAATTTAATCGCCTTTTTTCTTAATAACTGGCGCATGTCATTTTGTTTGACCTGCAGTCGTTCAACATCAAATTCATCATCATCTATAAGCGAAAGCTCTTTTTCGATTTTGGCTTGAAAATCTAATACGTCTGCAACCGACGTACCGTACTTGCGTTCTAATGAATGAATTAGCTGAAGCCGGTCATCAATGCGAATTAGTTCTGCCTCATCATATGTTAACTCACTCAGTTGTTCGTCAACATCACGGCCAACATCTTGGGCTGTGTAATAAGCTTCGGAAATCGTTTTTGCTAGCTCAGCATACTGATCATCATATTCTGCAATATCTTGTAGTTGATGAACTGCTTCAGCAAGGGAATCTATCGCGCCACCTTGCTCGCCGCTTAGTGCCGTCTGCGTTAACTGAAGCCGATCAGCAATTTTTTTGAAATTACGCAACTTATCACGTGCATCTAATAAGTCATTTTCTTCATTTGGCTGCAAATTGGCTTCCTGCAGTTCTTCTTGTTGAAACTTCAAAAGATCTAAACGTTGTGTAATTTCTTGTTGTGACGTTTGAATATTTCTAATCCGAGTGGTGATAGAACGGAATTTTTGAAAAAGTTCTTGGTAATCATTTCTAAATTGGGAAATTTTTTCACCACCAAAAGCATCCAATAACGGCAAATGCTCCTCTGGATTTAGTAATTGCTGTGCGTCATTTTGTCCTTGGATGTCAACTAAGTAACGACCAATAGCCGCTAAAGTTTTCAAATTGACAAGAACACCATTGATTCGAATAATACTCCGCCCATTTTGATTTAATTCACGATAAATAATAAGCTCATTATCATCACCTGCTACACCACTTCGAGCAATTAGATCTCTTAGCTTTTGATTATCCGGAACACTGAAAACTGCCTGTAGAACAGCTTTTTTACTGCCATGACGAACCATTTCAGAATTCGCACGACCACCAGTTAACATGAAAAGTGCATCAATAATAATTGATTTTCCAGCACCAGTTTCACCGGTTAAAACGCTCATTCCTTCTTCAAACTGAAGATCCACTTTTTCAATAATCGCAAAATTTTCTATAATTAGATTTTCTAACATAAGTAACTCCATCAACGTAGTACATGCTATACGTTGTTATTTTTCAAGTAACTTTTGAATAATGTTAATCACTTTTGCCGTAGGAATACCATCTTTTAATAATACGAGAACCGAACCATCATCGCTTATGGTTGCAAATATTTCCGGTAGCTGCACTTGCTCAATCAAGTTTGCTACCAATTGACCATTTCCAGGTTGAACTTTGATCATAATCATTCCACGCTGCGCACGCAAATTCAAAAATGATTGCTGTAGCGCTCGACGTAATCGCTGTAAGTATGGCCTGTCGTCAGATTTTGGTAAATGATATAAAAAGCCATCATGGGAATTTGGAACTTTAATTAATCCTAACTCATTAATATCACGCGATATTGTTGCTTGGGTAACCTTTTCGCCAATCTTTTCAAAATGCGCAACAATATCTTCCTGACGACCCACAGGATGCTCTTTAATGAGCAACAACAAGGCTTTTTGGCGATCTTTTTTATTCATGATCATTCTCCTTATGATTGAGTTGCTCATAAGTGCGTTCAAGTAGCCTGTCAATATTAATATGTCCGCTAATTTCGGCTTGATTTGATCGTTTCAATACTGCTAAGAACTCAATATTCCCTTGTCCCCCCTTAATTGGCGAGTAAGTTAAGTCCGTAATGCTAAAACCATCATTAACCATCATTTGTGTTACTTTTTGTAAAACTTGTTTATGAACAGCTGTATCTTTGATAATACCGTTCTTACCAACATTTTCACGTCCAGCTTCAAACTGTGGTTTAATTAAGGCCACAACATTACCATTCATAGTAATAATATTAGCTAGTGCTGGTAAAATAAGTCCCAAAGAAATAAATGAAACATCGATTGTAGCAAATTCTGGTTGCCCGTATTTAAAATCAGCTAATTTTGAATAGCGAAAGTTTGTATTTTCCATAACTTTCACACGATCATCATTTCGCAACTTCCACGCTAGTTGATTCGTACCCACATCCAGCGCATAAACCAGTTTAGCACCATTTTGAAGGGAAACATCAGTAAAACCGCCCGTGGAAGAGCCAATGTCTAACACCGTTTTGTTTTCAACGGTAATATCAAAATCATTCAATGCTTTTTCTAACTTCAATCCCCCACGGGATACATATTTTAGCTGTTCACCTTTGAAATGTAGTTCCGTTGTCACGGGAATTTTTTCACCCGCTTTATCTAAACGTTCTTCGTTATTGCCAAGAATCTGACCAGCCATCACAGCACGTTTTGCTTGCTCACGTGACTGAAACAATCCTTGTTGGACCAGCAATATATCAACACGTTCTTTTTCAATACTCATTTTTTATCTCCAATTAAACTAACAAAATCATCTAGCAAACGTCGATCAAATTGTTGATCTTGTTCAACAATATTAGCTAATATTTCTTGTGTTGAGAAGAGGTATTGGTCAAGCATGCTTTGTGCCTCTTTAACACCCACTATATGTGGCAATGAGTTCACATCTTCTAATTGATCTTGCTGATAATCGTCTAAATCATCTTGAATTTGAAAGGCCAATCCAAATTTTTCACCAAAATCATACATTGCCTTCTTCGAATCAAAATGAGTATCCTCAACATTGCCATTTTGATGGGTCACTATTGCGCCCAACGTTGTTGTATATCTTATCAATGCTGCAGTCTTCATGCTATAAACATCATTTAACAGCCAATTTGGACTAACATTTTGTTCTTCAGTGTGATTATCCATATCATGGAGTTGTCCTAAAACCATTCCTGATCCACCTGCTTCGCGAGCTAAGTTTTGGGTAATTAATAATAGTTCTTCAATTGGAAGACAATCCTCAGCACTGCATGAACTATTGGCAGTCGCTATGACTTCAAAGGCACCAGTTAATAACGCATCACCGACTAAAATAGCATTGGCCTCACCATATAATGCATGAACGCTGGGTTTTCCACGCCGAAACATATCATTATCCATTGCCGGCAAATCATCATGAACAAGGGAATATGAATGAACCCATTCAATTGCCGTTGCTACCTTCAATATACTTGGTGTGATTGATTTTCCAAAACTTGCAACAACTGCTAATGTCAGCAATGGCCGGAGTCTTTTACCACCATTCAAAACTGCATACTTCATCATAGCAACTAAATCGGAATCCAGGGAAGCCATTGATAAATCATCTTCCAATTGTTGATTAATTTTTGGGAGCCATTCTTTTTGGAAACTTTTTAAATCAATCATTAGTTAATTCCAAATCTGATAATTCATCATCATTATCTATAACTTTTGCCAATGTATCCTCAGCATCCTTCAATGTCTTTTGTAAATCTTTAACTAAACCAACGCCGGTTTGAAAGTCAGCCAAAGCCGTTTCCAAGGGACGATCGCCCTTTTCTAGCTGACTAACGATACTTTCTAATTGTTGTAACTTATCTTCAAATGTAGGTTGTTCACTCATGCTGTACTCCTGTTATTTTTGCCGTGGCATGCCCATCAGAAAAGCGCATGTCGACTTCATCATTAAATTTAATACTTGTTGTGCTACGAACTACTTTATTGTTATGCTCAACAATTGCATAACCACTGGATAATATTTTCAAAGGGCTTACTAAGTCTAATTTAGTACTTAATAATTGTAATCTTTCTTGTACAGGTTGCAATAAACTACGTTGTAACTGTTGTTGTCGTTGCAATATTGCCGACAATTTGTGTTCTTCATTAATTACTTTTTGTTTTGTTAGCTGTTGCAGTGAATGCGATAACTGATCTATTCGTTGATTATACCCCGTGTATAAACGATCCGGTTGCTGAAAAATAACATGCGTTGCAACTCGATTTAATCGTTGTTGTCTCATGTCAATCATCTGTTTAATCCGTGATATTTGCCGTAAATGTAATTCTTGCAAACGAGTGGTCAATTGTTGTAATGTTACCGGTGTCGCTAATTCAGCTGCGGCCGTCGGCGTAGCCGCACGTCGATCAGAAACAAAATCAACTAAGGTATTATCTGTCTCATGTCCAACTGAACTAATCACCGGAGTCTGCATACTAGCAACAGTTCGCGCCAAATTTTCATCATTAAAAGCCCACAAATCTTCAATAGAACCACCGCCACGTCCAACAATTAACGTGTCAAAATCCATATTATCAATACGTTGGAGTTGCCGAATAATTGTTGGCGCTGCCTTTTCGCCCTGCACCACTGCTGGAAATAAAATAACCTGAGCACTTGGAAAACGTCGTTGCACCGTACGAGCAATATCTTCAATAACTGCCCCAGTTGGTGAAGTAATTACCGCTATTTTTTTAGGGAATAACGGTATTTGTTTTTTGGGCAAATCAAACAATCCTTCGGTCTGTAATTTGCGCTTTAGTTGTTCATAAGCTAAAAAGAGTTCACCAACGCCGTCAGGAGTCATTGATTCCAAAATAATGGAATATGAGCCCCGTGGTTCATATATTTCCACCCGTCCAATCGCATTAATCTTCATTCCCTCTTCAGGCTGAAATTTAATGCGCCGTTCATAGCCAAACATTGATGCATTAATCACAGCATTGCTTTCACTATCCTTAATAGAAAAATATAAATGTGGGCCGCGACGGCGACCCATATTAGAAATTTCACCGGTAACATAGACTTTGGCTAAATACGGATCAGCATCAAATTTTCTTTTTAAATAAGCACTCAATGCACTGACCGTTAAGTACTGATTTTGTTCTTTTTCCATTTTTCCTTTAAGCCTACTTAATTCAATAACATGTAAATTCTACTACAATTATACATTAAAATCTGCATAAAAAAACAACTAACCTAAGTTAGTTGTTAGTTTGGCATGCCAGATTCGCTCTGGCTGGCGGCTATTGATTGTCACATCAATAACAAAGTCGCGTCACCACAGTGCAAGCACTGTTAGTCAAGTGAGATGAGCGAGTTCCACAACAACACCCATCACCTACATCTATACGAGACTTGTGATTGAACACAGTAGGCCGCAATCAGCGCTAATTTTTCAAGCGCTTCGACTCATCGCATGCTTTAATTATATCAATAAATCATAAAATAGTCAAAAACTATTCTAATTATTTCAGTATAACCAAACAAGTAGTTTCGTTTACACACACGAGCCAAATCGTTATAATTATAACCATGATAAAATTAACGAAGCTTGAAAAAAAATACATTGACCGCATTGCTAATCCCACTAAAACAGCCTTAGAGGATTTAATTGTGCCTATATCTGATTTAAACGATAAGGCTAACCTAGCTCAATATACTATCGACACCTACGACTTAGGGGAACTAAACAATGTCAAAACCACGGTTTCAAAACATATCTTAGACTTTACCTGTCTAGACGATAATAAGCTCTTGCATGTAACTGGTTATATTGAGACCGACTAAGGAAAGTTGCTTATTCCTCAATAACCACATCTTCCTTTTCCGCTTGTTTTTGTTCATCAACAATATGTTCAAGTTGGTCATTAAACCATGTGGAAATTTTAGCCTTCACACTCTCAGAATCATCTATGTATGTGGCAACGGAGCTTGCTAATGAAATTTTCAAATGGGACTGACTCTCAAATTCATTTTCAGCAATCATATACAGATTGACATCTAATGCGTCTTTTTCTTGCCAAATCAATTTTCGTAATTGGTTTTGATAGCGTAAGGGTAAATTAATGACATTAGTTTCAACACTTAATGTCGTCCCCGTGGATTCTACCCCGCCATTAATCTGCAACTCAATATGTATAAAGTCATCATTTTCAATATGTGAATCAATTTCTGAAAAAAGCGCATCAAGCGGAATTGTTTCGTCATCAGCTACGTCTATTCTTTTGGTATAGAATGTTTCGTTTTCGATATTGGCTAATGCACGTTCACCTGTAATTTGCATCAAAAATCCCCTTTTATTTTCGTAATAATAATTTTTCTCAAAGTTTCTTTCTATTATAAACACAATTAACAACAAATACCAAAATAAAAAGAGCTCAAATGAACTCTTTTTTATTTAAAATTTATGTGGCATGTGATGCCAGAAATCTTCTTTATTGGTCTGACGTGTACGGGCAATCCCCATTGCATGTTCTGGTATGTCATTTGTAATTGTTGACCCAGCAGCAGTAATAGATTCTTGGGCAATGTTAACTGGTGCAACGATTTTGGTATTTGAGCCAATAAACGCGCGATCTCCTACAGTTGAGTTAAACTTATTCACCCCATCGTAATTAACAAATATCGTACCTGCTCCAATATTAACATCTTGACCAACAGTGGCATTCCCTATGTAAGTAAGATGTCCTGATTTAGTGTTTTTACCCAATTTAGCATTCTTGACTTCAACGAAATTACCAACATGAACGTTATCATCTAAGTGAGCAGCCGGTCGCAAATGTGCGTATGGGCCCACTGTCGTGCCATTTTGTAGGATAGCATCTTCAATGTGCGATGATGTAATCACATTATTGTCACCAACCACACTATTTACGATTCGTGACCCTTGTGTAATGGTATTATTTACGCCGATGGTTGTTTTGCCTAAAATAGTTACACCACCCTCAATTAAGGTGTCAGGACCTATTTTAACTGTTGAATCAATATATGTATTCGCTGGATCTAATAGTTCAACGCCATCAACCATTAATTGATGATTAATTCTTTCGTGCATGACGCGGTTAGCTGTTGCCAATGCTACTCGATCATTAACTCCTAATGACTCTGTAAAGTCTTGGAGTGTGTGTGCACCAATCTGTTCTCCTGAGCGTCGCAGAATGTTAAGCGTGTCAGGTAAGTAGTATTCGCCTTGCGCATTATTATTTTGTACTTTTGCTAGTGATTCAAATAATAAACGATTATTGAATACATATACGCCAGTATTAATTTCTTTAATACGACGTTCTGTGATACTAGCATCTTTTTGTTCAATAATTTTCTGAACTGTCTCATCTTCTCCGCGAACAATGCGACCGTACCCAGTAGGATCATCAGCAATGGCAGTTAGTACAGTCACAGCGTTATTTGAACGTTCATGCTCTGCAATGAAACCTTGTAAGGTTTCTGAACGAAACATTGGCGTGTCACCAGACATAATTAGGGTGACACCATCGCTGTCTTTAAGTGCTGCTTCAGCTTGACGCACAGCATGACCAGTACCAAGTTGTTGAGATTGAAGTACAAATGAACTACGATCACCGACATGTTCTTGGACACGTTCAGCGCCAACCCCAATAACAGTGATTAACTTATCCGTCTTAAGTGGTTCGACAGCGTCTAGTACCCAGTCAATCATCGTTTGCCCAGCCACACTATGCAACACTTTTGGGGTTGTTGACTTCATTCTTGAGCCATTTCCTGCTGCCAATATTAATACGTTTATATTGCTCATGTTTAATTAAGCCTCATGTTTAAATATTTCGTTCAAGTAATTACCCGGCGTAACCAAAATTGGATCACCATTTTTTAAGTTTGTGTCGACATGCAATAATGATGTGAAGTGATCAAGTAATCTGGTTGTTGAACGGCCTTCAGCAAATACTGCAGTACCAACCACCGTACCATCAAATTCACCGACCAAGGTTTGCATCCCTTGAATTGTTCCACCAGCTTTCATAAAGTCATCTACGACCAGCACACGTGACCCTGTACGTAATGAGCGACGAGACAATTCCATTTTTTCGACACGCTTTGATGATCCAGTCAAATAATTGACAGACACAGTCGGACCTTCGGTAACTTTCGCATCGTCGCGAACAATTACAAATGGTACATTTAACTGATCAGCAACAGCTTGTGCCAACGGAACGCCTTTAGTCGCTGCAGTCATGACAGCATCAATATCATCACGTATATATTGTGTTGCAATTAAACGCCCAGCTTGTCGTAAAATATCAGGACGACCTAATAAATCAGATAGATAGACATACCCCCCAGGCAATACGCGTGTCTCATCATTTACTAACCGGCAAATATCGTCAATAAACTCTGCTGCTTCGGACTCAGTCATATAAGGAATAAAACGTGCTCCACCAGCAGCACCAGGCACCGTCTCCAATAGACCTGTACCACGTTCTTGGAATGTACGCTTGAGTATTGATAGATCCTCAGAAATTGATGACTTAGCCGATTCATACCTTTTGGAAAAATAAGATAAAGATATCAATTTGCGTGGGCGCTCAAGCATATAGCGCGCCATATCGACTAACCGGTCAGAACGACGTGTTTTCATGATGTGTGACGAACCAAAAAAGTTATTTTAGTTCGTTTCCTCCTAAACTTTTATTAATATTTACGACTAATTATACCATTTTTATTTTCTAATTGTTCGGAAACTAGGCATTTCGTTTAAATTGCCATATTGAAACAAGATAAATTATTACCTCTATAATAGCTATAAAAAAACTGGTTGGTAAATTTGTTAAATAAGCAATTGTCAAGCCAATCCACGTACCGAACAAAGCGAAGACAATGGCCATCCCCATAAGTTGCAACGTCGTTTTAGCATAATATTTTGCGCTCGCCGCTGGTAATGTTACCAGCACAAATATAAGTAAGGATCCTACCAATTGTGATGAAATACTAATCGATAATGCAATCATGATTAAAAAGGTATAGCGCACTGATTTTTGTTTCCATGTTTGAAGAAAAATACCTGCTTCGTCAAATGCTAATTGACGCAAGGAGCGGTAATTGAATAGTAGCGTAATTAATACAATTAAGGCTAAAATTATGAGCAAGTATAAATCACGATGACTAATTCCAAGAACCGAACCAAACAGAATGCCAGTAGCGGCATTGGATGATGTATGACCCAGTGCTAAAAATAATATTCCCAAACCAATAGCTAATGCAGATACAGCACTTGTGACATTATCATGCTTCGTATATGTTGATTCCAAGGCGCCAATGGCCACTGAAGCAACAGAAGTTGCAATCATCATACCCAATAAAGCCGGCCAACCAATCCATAAGCCAAAAGCTGCACCGGCAAAACCTATTTCACTCAAAGAGTGCGTTAAAAAAGCATAATTTCGCGCCACAACAAATGTACCGATAACCCCAGCAACAATGCTGACAATCGTACCTGCTATGAAAGCATTTTGCATAAAATCATAACTAAACATGGCGCACCTCATCTTCTTTGTGCCTAGACGTCATATCCATCGTCAGTGTTTGTAACTGGGTAGCATCTCCTTGTTGTACTTTACCATTTTCAAAAGAAAGATAGCCATCCGCAAAATCAGTGACTAGCTTGATTTCATGTGTAATAAATAGCACTGTCATATTTGTGGCTTGTTGTAAGGTACGGACATTTTCCAATAATTGCACTTTGTGTTCATGATCCAAACTAGCAGTGGACTCATCTAGAATTAACAAATCAGGATTTTTTACTAAGGCTTGAGCTACAAATGCGCGTTGTTTTTGTCCCCCTGATGCTAGTCCTAATCGCTGATCACTCATGTGATTTAAGTCCATACGCTTTAAAGCTTGAGTTATTAACTGCTTTTCTTCTTTAGTAAACCATAAGCGGCTACCATGATTGAAATTCAGTCCGACAAATTCAGATATACTTAAAGGATAATCACGAGAAATATCTCTGAATTGTGGAACATATCCAATATGATTAGTCGCTACCGTTAATGTGCCTTCTGTTTGCTTATTTTGTCCAGTGAGTGTTTTAATGAAACTTGTTTTACCGGCACCATTTTCTCCTAAAACAGCCAGAAACTGTCCAGCCAGTACTTCAATGTTGATATGCGATAAAATAACTTTTTCCCCATACCGAACCATAAAATCTTTCGTGCTAATGATTGTATTCATTTATCTAATGCCTTTTGAATTTTTTTGAGTTGCGTTAATTGCCAAGTCCAAATTTTCGTACTGTCAGGCGTAAATTGACTAAATGTGACGACAGGAATATCATCTTTTTTTGCCATAGTCACAAGTTTTTGTTTCTTTTCAGTTGTATCCTGTGACGTTGTAAAAATAAACTGAATTTTTTTATCAGCTAATTTACTTTCAAGATCTGACATTTGCTTATCCGTTAATTTAGATACATCATCTGTTTCGGCAGCGTATCCCAACTGTGTCATAAGCAAATGCTGTGAGTTGTTTGTAGCGACATACCGAATATCTTTTATTTTTTTTAGGGTTGTATAAAGCGTAGTCAAATCGCTTATTTTTTCCACAAATTGCTTATTGTTTTCGACATAAGTATCACGATTTCTTGGGTCCATGTCACTCAAATAATTCATAATTTGTTGGGCCATTACTACTGTTGTATTTGGGCTTAGATAATACTTCTGTGTCGACGAGTCTGTATGAATATAGTCACTCGCAATTACTAACTTAGGGCTACTATGTAACTTTTGAGCTTCTGTTAACAGCGCACTCGTGTGATCATCTGTCAAAAGTAGTTCAGACTTTTTCAATTTTGTTTTCTGTTGTGCTGTTTTGAGATTGCCCGACATCAGGCTAACACGCCCTTTTTTACCGGCAATAGCTTTTGCAATTTGTTGATAGGCTGGATTATCTGTCGTAATTTTCACAGCAGTATCTTGTATTTCAGTTGTGTCGCCAACCATTTTAGCGCACACTAAAAGAATTCCAATAGGAATTAACATAATCGTTAAAATTGCATAAACGGATTGTTTATTCATGTCATTCGTTTCTAAAGTAGGATCTGTAATCGCTATAAAAAAAGCCCTTAAGCGGGCAACTCATCAGCGAATGTAATGTCAATATTCTTTGTTAAAATATCTGTATAACTATATGAAGCATGTTCAAAATTAGCATCCTCATCTAATTCGACAACGAACAATGAAGGAAATGTTGAACGAAGAATTCCTGAGCGCTCCGTGATTTTCTTTCGTCCAGCTTGGGCAATAATCGTCACTTCTTGACCCACATGAGCGTCAATCTTTGTTTTAATATCTTGCAAACTACTTGGCATTTTTATACCACCTTTCGTGTAAAAGCTAGTTAAATTATACCACAAATAAGGAATGTTTGCAATTTTCTGCGAATATTAAAACATATTGTCGAATAATTATTCGTTTATTGTATTAGATTTTGATCACATAATGCCAAATACAATTGCGTAAACTGTTCCAAATTCAGTCGTTCAGCACGAATTGCTGGATCAATTTGCGCGGATTTCAAAGCAACTGTTAATTGCTCTTTTGTTCTCGCATCTTTACCATATGTTTGTAACATATTGTTCCATAAACTTTTGCGGCGGTGTGAAAAACCGCCCTTAATCACACCAAAGAGTTTACCAACATCATCGACAACAGTGGTTGGTTTTAGTGGAGTTAATTTAACCACTGCACTGTCAACATTAGGTGATGGGTTAAAAGAGCTCGCTGGTACTTTGATTGCTAACGTCGCTTGTGCAAAGTATTGGATGGTTAACGTTAGTACGCCATAACTTTTCGTTCCAACTACCGCATTTAATCGGTCAGCTACCTCACGTTGCATCATAACTACGATATTATCCCAATTAATATTAGCTCGGAGAAGCTGAATGAGAATAGGAGTGGTAATATAATATGGTAAATTGGCGACAATTTTTACATGAGCATTGTCACCGAACTCTTCGCTAATGACTGTCCCTAAATCGACCTTTAACACATCATTTTCGATTACCTTAACATTATCATAAGGTTTCAAAGTGTCAGCTAAAACTTCAACCATTTGCGAATCAATTTCAAAAGCCAACACCTTTTTAGCTGAGCGAGCTAATTGCTCGGTTAAAGCACCAATTCCTGGGCCGATTTCAATAACATAATCCTCTGCAGTAATTTCGGCTGCTTCGACAATATTATGTAGTACATTTAAATCTGTCAAAAAGTTTTGACCAAATTTTTTCTTAGCTCGTAAGCCATATTCATTTAAAATAGCCTGTGTTCTCGTTGGATTGGCTATGTCAATTGTCTGTGCCATTTTAATATTTTCCTTTAAATACATCTTCCACTTGCGTACGTCGAATACCAAATGCTTGCAATCGTTTCAACAATTGTTTTCCGTTTGCATAACCAATATGCAACTGCTCACCAACAAGCGCCCGCTTAACACGCGCTTCTGGCCCACTGAGTAGTCCTAGATCTAGAAGAAATGAACGATCAATATCTGAAGTTATCCCAATTGTGTGCACTGGTGCAATAACATTGGCCAATGCATTTCGCAACGTATCTGGCGTTGCGTGTTCAACACCCAATGATTTATGCGGATTATCTTTTGTTGCACGTGCTTCTGCCTGCGTCAAGTAGGCTTGTTTAGCTGTTGGTACTGCTTCTGTAACCATATGACGAATACGTTGGCCATTAAAATCTGGGTCAGTTAAGATAATTATTCCTCGCGTTTTAGCTGCTAATTTAGCTCGCTCAATGGCATCTTCATTAACCGCACTGCCACCAGTTTCAATAGTATCCGCAATAACTGCACGCGCAAGATTTTGCGTATCTGATCGTCCTTCAACAACAACCATTTCGTTAATTTTAGGCAACTCATTCATGATTTAAAAATAAACGATGTGCATTGCCACGTGTCACATCTGATAAGTCTTTAGCTGACATCTCTAATGTTTCAGCCAAGCTATCGATGACAAACTTAACTAATGCTGGCTCATTCGTTTTGCCACGATAAGGTGTGGGAGCCAAATAAGGAGCGTCCGTCTCAACCAAGAGACGATCTAGAGGAATTGTTTTTGCTGCCTCACGAACTTCTTCGGCTTTTTTAAAACTTACAACACCACTAAAAGAAATGTGCATTCCTAAATCAATAAATGCCTTAGCCTGCTCTGGTGTGCCAGAAAAACTATGCATCACACCCTTCTTCACACCTGAATCTTTTAGTATTTTATAAACATCTTCAAAAGCATCACGATTATGGATAATGACAGGTAAATCAAATTTTTTAGCTAACCCAAGATGCTTTTTAAATGCTGCAACTTGGACATCGTGAGTCGTTGTTTCCCAATAGTAATCCAACCCCGTCTCACCGACACCAACAACCTTTGGTTGTTGTAGTTGCTGTTCCAATGTGATAAACGCCTGATCATCAAAATCTTTTGTATCCTCAGGTTGAAAACCAAGAACTGCATAAATATTATCATGGTTGTTTGAAATTTCTAATGCACGTTCATTACTTTGTGCATTGTATCCCACCACATTCATTTCCATTACACGAAACTCATTAGCTCGCCCAATATACGCTGGCACATCATGAAATAATTGGTCATCATTCAAATGTGTATGGGTATCATAACTATCTGTTGGTGTTTTAGTTGGATCATATATCGCCATTTTAGTCTCCAGTAATAAATTATTCTTTGTTTAGTATATCATGATAAGCACATTACTAATAATACACACGGTTAAAATGAAAAAACCGCTACTTAAGCGGTTTTTTCATCACGTGCAAAATGTTTTAAAACACCGTTAACAAACTTACGGTCATCTTCATCAGCAAAAGTTTTTGCTAATTCAATAGCCTCATCGATGGCAACTTTGTATGGAGTTGCTTCGACAGCAGTTAATTCGTAAATTGCTAATCGTAAAATAACTAAATCAGCTTTATTAATGCGGTTAATCGCCCAACCTTCAGCTAAATGTGATGAAATTTTTTCATCCAAATCTGCCTTGGAGCCTAAAACGCCATTAACTAAGCGTGGTAAATAATCATCGAATTCCTTACCATTTAGCACAATTTCGTATAAATCATCAATTTTATTACTCTGTGGATCTTTTTCTAACGCAAAAAGAACTTGAAATGCAGCTTGTCGTGACTCATGTCGCGTTAAGTTTGCCATTAATTAGCTACCTCATTCTCACCAAATAAATTATCAGGATCAATCGTGTGATCCGGCTTTTCCGGTATAATTCCACTAACGTGCACATTAACACGCGCTACTTCTAAATCTGTCATTGACGAAACTTGAGATTTAATTGCATTCTGAATGTTTAAAGCTATTTTTGGTACTGGAACACCATATTGCAAAAAAACATACGCTTCAATCACTAAGCCATCAATTGTTTGCTGTAATTCAACGCCCTTTCCGCGGGCAGTTGATCCAAATACACTGGCAAATCGATCTGCTAATTTACCTCTCATTGAGTAAACACCAGTCACTTCTTGTGCCGCAATTTGTGCAATAACTTCAATCACCTCTGGCGTTACCTGTGTGGTTCCTGGCACTTCACTCTCAGTGATTAATAACAAATTCTTAGTAGTTGCTTTATTGTATTTAATTTCTTTGGCCATATTTGCTCCTCGAAAATAGTTTCTAAAATAAAAAGTTCCGCGGGGGAACTTTTTATGATAAACACGTTCACTACCACAGTAATACTACTCTAACTTAGTAAGTAACAATCATGCAATCATCTTAATTAAGCACGGCCCTTATAAGAACCGTCTTCAGAGTTAACAATAATAGTTTCACCTTCATTAACGAAATCTGGAACTGTGATTGTTGCTCCTGTTTCAACAGTTGCTGGCTTACCAGAACCTGTCGCAGTTGCACCCTTAATACCAGGTTGTGTTTCTGTCACTTTTAGTTGAACAGTTGATGGCAATTCAGCACCAAGAATTTCATTGCCAAACATCGTAATTTTAACTTCCATACCTTCAAGCATAAACTTCAAAGCATTTTTTAAATATTCATCTGGAATATTGATTTGTTCATAACTTTCAACATCCATGAATACACGACCATCGTTTTCAGCATATAAATAAGACATTGGTCGTGTTGTGATATCAGCTTGTTCAAACTTATCACCAGGACGGAACGTTACTTCATTAACCGCACCTGTACGTAAATTCTTCAACTTTGAACGAACAAACGCTCCGCCTTTACCAGGCTTAACGTGTTGGAAATCCAAAACACGCCAAATTGAGTTTGAATATTCGATAGTCAAACCAGTCTTTAAATCATTCATGCCGATTGCCATGATTAGTATCCTCTTTATCCGATAATATAGTTTATTATAACAGAAATCCGTAATTTATGCAGACTTCAAACAAGTTAATATTCTATCACAAATCCTGATTAGATTCAATCTTTTTCTTATTTAACTCTGGTTGGACAATTAAGTTTTGGAAGCGTTTCAGTGTTTTAAGGAAGGATTTGCCTTCTTCTACACCAAAAATATCCAACCATTTATGAAAGCGCTGTTGCACTTTCATCGTCATCTGCTTTTCAACAGTCCTTCCTTCTGGTGTCAAAACTAGTAGCACACGGCGATGATCTTTTTCATCAGGCACATGTTTTAAGTAGCCACAATCAAACAATGGTTTTAATTGGCGAGCAACAGCTCCTTTGGTTACACCGCGATCTTTAGCTATTTTGGTCATCGTAAGTGGCTCATCACTATCCGCTACAGCAGCCATAATAAGCCACTGCTCGAAAGAAGCGCCATATTCGCTCGTTGGTTGCGAAATTAGTTTTTCAAGATTCTTTAATGCTGACATATATACATTAATAGATTCATTCAATAATTCTGAGTTTTGCATATATCAGCCTTTAATATTTTCTAAGTGTTCAAAAATTGCGTTAGGTAAAGGAAAAAATTATAGATATCTTGTTTTGTTTATCAATTGAGTCTATCTAATATATTCCCCTAATTTTTATAATTATTCTCATTAATAACTGTTGAAGTAACAAGTATTGAATCCTATTAATTCATATCTTATCATTATTCTTTTTTGTCATCAAGTTAGGCAGTTTTGCTAACCGAAGCAATTCAAACCCATATTTTAATATTTAAGTTCTCAATATCTTAGAACGATTTTTTGCATTTTATTGATATCTTTTAGTGAAGTAAAATAAAACAAAGCCTGTTACATGAGTATAAGCTTTAATAATTATAATAAAAATCTCACAGGAGGTTCTCTTAATGAGCCAAAAAAACTATAAGTTCAGTGATTACGGCGACGCTAGCGTACTAATTGAATTCTCAAAAGTATTCTCAATGCAGGCATGGCAAAAAGTGCACCATCTCGCCAACCAATTACTTGAAGAAAATATTCCAGGAATTCTGGGAATCATTCCAACTTATACAACTTTGTTTATCAGTTATGATTATCTCGTCATAAAGCGAGAAAAACTCCAACATGTAGTTGAGCAATACATAGCAAATATTGACGACAAAAATCTAAAAATTGAAGGCCGCATTTTTAAAATTCCAGTTGTTTTTGGTGGCAAGTATGGTCCTGATTTAGAGTATGTTGCAGACAGCCAACAATTATCCAACGAAAAACTAATTGAACAATTTTGTTCAAAGCCATTACAAATTATGGTCGTTAACCGCGGTCCGATGTTTGGCACAAATTTTGAAAAAGAAGTTGCACGTCTTGAAACACCTAGGACGGCTGTACCCGCTGGAGCAATTACAGCTGCCGGAGAACAAATTTCTATTATGATTCAAAAGTCTCCCGGAGGTTGGCGCATTTTTGGTCAAACACCCATTCAAATGAAAATGGAATTTGAACAAAATCCACCAGTTTATTATAAACCTGGCGATATGATGACTTTCTATCCTATTGGTGAGGACGACTACTCAAAGTTCGAAGGACAGACGATTAGTGATGTGGAGGTCAAAGAATGACGACAGCACAAATTACAATTAATTCCGCTAAGTTAGCTAACATTCAAGACAGCGGACGCTATGGCTTCGAACAATATGGCATCTCTGCGAACGGTGCTATCGATATGTATGCTTACCTAAAAGCAAATGAACTGGTCGGTAATGATAATGCCGAGCCAGCCATTGAAATTACGGCTTTTGGTTTATCTTTAACATCGACTGTTGACGTGCCTATCGCAATTACTGGTGCAGAAGCAGACCTTAAAATTGATCATAGAATTGTTAAACCATGGCAAACTATCATATTGCCAGCTGGAAAAGAACTAACGATTGGCACGATGAAAAAAGGGCTTCGCGCCTATGTCGCCTTTGCAGGTGGCATTGACGCGAAATCAACTTTAGAGAGCACTTCTCGAGATACCATACTGGACCTAGGGACCAAATTAACAGATGGCATGACTTTAAAATTAAAACACGTCCCGACAAAGACCAACATGAAAACAACC
Organism: Leuconostoc suionicum; assembly: GCF_001891125.1. Lineage (NCBI taxonomy): Bacteria > Bacillati > Bacillota > Bacilli > Lactobacillales > Lactobacillaceae > Leuconostoc > Leuconostoc suionicum. The sequence goes on from NZ_CP015247.1 coordinate 1,578,485, forward strand.
TATTTAGAAGATCGACCTTCCTACGGTTCACCATGGCACATTAGAGTTTGTGATGGCCCTGATACAGAAATTTTTACCAAAAGCACCGAACAATTTTTCAAAAATACCTACCGTGTTTCACCTGTTAGTAACCATGTAGGAATTCGCTTAAGTGGACCGGCGGTTGAAAACTTTAAGACACCAGAAATATTATCTCGTGGTGTTGGCGTCGGCTCAATCGAAATATTTCCAACTGGTCAAGCAGTAGTCTTACATCGTGGTCGAACGGTAACTGCAGGTTATCCCATTATAGGGGTTGTGCCATTAATTGATTTGGATATGATTGGTCAAGCTCGACCTGGTGACGAAATACATTTTGAACATATTAGCATCGAGGAAGCTAGAAATCTTTATAAAAAACGTTTCAATAAACTACCATACAGAAGATGATTAGGAGACAAAAATGTTTAATAAAGTATTAATTGTTAATCGAGGTGACGCAGCCAGTCGTGTTCTTAAAACATTGAAAAAAATGAACATCGCCTCCGTAGTAGTGTACTCAGAAGCAGATCAAGATTTACCTTACATTAAAGAAGCTACAGAAGCATACCCTATTGGCCCATCACCAGCTCAAAAAAGTTATTTAAATCAAGACATTTTGTTAGATGTTCTTAAAAAATCTGGTGCTGACGCAGTTCACCCTGGGTTTGGCTTTTTATCAGAGAACGCCAATTTTGCCCAAAAAGTTGAAGACGCAGGCGCTAAATTTATCGGTCCCTCACCAAAATGGTTAGCCAAAATGGCTAATAAAAATGTTGCGCGCTCAATCATGGCGGAATATGGCTTGCCAATTGGGACGGGATCTGGCGCATTGCCTGATGACCCTGAAAAAATTAAGCAAGCTGGACAAAAAATAGGATTCCCCGTATTAGTTAAACCCGCTGGTGGCGGTGGTGGAATAGGCATGCTACCGGCCTACAATGAAGAAGAGTTAGTAAGGGTTGTTCAAGAGGCCAGAACAATGGCGCAACGTGCTTTTGACGACGGAGAATTATATTTAGAAAAATATTTTGAAAACCCAAGACACATTGAATTTCAAGTTTTGGCCGATCAGCACGGTCATGTACAACACTTTTTTGAACGTGATTGTTCAATACAACGACGCCACCAAAAATTAATTGAAGAATCTCCAGCTATCGGTATTGAACGTGACGAACTAAATCAATTAGCTCATAAAATCACGACGATTTTAGCAGATATTGGTTACGATAACATCGGTACAGTAGAAATGTTGCGAGATCGTCATGGCAACTATAGTTTTCTTGAAATGAATACTCGCTTGCAGGTTGAGCATGGTGTTAGCGAAGAAATTACTGGTGTTGATTTAGTCGAAGCACAAATTAGGTCTGCATTTGGTGAAGAGCTATCTCAAATCATTCAAAAACCAATAAAAAATCAAGGGCATGCGATTGAGGTCCGAATTTATGCTGAAGACCCTAAAACCTTCTTCCCCTCACCCGGCAAGTTAACAACATTCTCGATACCCAAAATCGATGGTGTTAGAGTAGAGACTGGTTTTGCCCAAGGAACAACAATTTCTCCGTTTTACGACCCAATGTTGGCCAAAGTAATTGCCCACGCAGCAACAAGAAAAGAAGCCATTACACAACTATTAACGGCATTGAAAAACTTTGAGGTTACTGGCATAAAAACGAACATACCATTTTTAATTGATGTTTTAAATTCGGAAAAATACCAACTTGGGCAACTAGATACCAGCTTTGTAAAAGAATTTTTAAAGAATAATATATAGGAAGAAAGATATGACCATTAATAACGTTACTTCACCAATCACAGGCTCCATTTGGAAAATCGAAATCGCACTTGGGCAAAAAATTAGCGCTGGGGAAACGGCGATTGTTTTGGAATCAATGAAAGCCGAATTTACGGTGGAAGCACCCTTTTCTGGGACTGTCAAAGACATAAAACTATCAGAAGGCGATGTCGTTTATGAAAATGACGTCATTTTCACAATCGAAGTAGATGATTAAAAGGAAATAAAATATGACTGAAACAACAAAAGAACAACAAAATCTTAATCCAGTTGCTGTCAAAATAAATGAGGGTATAAAGAATGAAAACCCCTACGTTTACGAAATGCTTTCAAATTATGGGCGCGAGGTTTACTTTTCAAAAGACGGGAACGTTAAACAAATTGCTGATGCTAAAAAGTATTCCAAAGAATTCAATGCCACATCAGGTTTCGCTACCGAGCACGGCAAACCAATGTACTTACCCCTATTGGCTGATACCCTGTCCGACTACGACCCTGCCGACATCTTCCTCTATTCATCAACATTGGGTTCTCCGGAGTTGCGTACCACTTGGCAAGAAAAAATGTATACGGAAAATCCCAGTCTACACGATAAAAAGATCTCTAATCCAATTGCAACAATTGGCCTAACCCACGGATTGAATCTGGCTGCTAACTTATTTGTTAATGAGGGGGACACTTATATTTTGCCAGACAAACAATGGGAAAACTATAAAATGATATTCAGTGAAACAAAGAAGGCCAACATGGTCACTTATCCCATGTATGACAAAGATTTCCATTTCGATACTGAGGCATTTAGACAAACTTTGCTATCGCAACGTAATAAGAAAAAAATCATCGTTATCCTGAATTTTCCAAACAATCCTACGGGATATACACCTTTACCACATGAAGCAGACGAATTAGCAGCCGCAATCAAAGAAGTTGCTGAATATGGTGTCAACGTGGTCGTTATCTCTGATGATGCCTACTTTGGTCTGTTTTATAAAGACTCAATTACTGAATCACTATTTGGTCGTTTAGCCAATATTCATCCACGTGTTTTAGCAATCAAAGTTGACGGGGCAACAAAGGAGGAGTACACTTGGGGATTTCGTGTCGGTTTTTTAACCTTTGGAATTAATAGTGATGCTATGAATGAATATCTGGAAGAAAAAGTAATGGGTGTCATTAGAACATCGATTTCTAACGGGCCAACCCCATCACAAACTTTTATTTTACATGCCCTCAAATCACCACAATTAGCAAAACAAAAAGCCGATAAATTTGAAATTATGGAAAAGCGCGCTCGTAAAATTGATGAGTTACTATCTTCAGGCAAATATGATGATGCATGGGATTTATATCCTTTTAATTCAGGTTACTTCTTTGCCATTAAAGTAAAAGGTGTCAATGCTGATCAAGCCAGAATACATTTACTTCAAAAATATAACGTTGGTACAATCGCACTGGGTGACACAGATCTACGTATTGCGTTTTCACGCGTAGATGTAGAACATTTGGAAGAATTGGTTCACCGCTTATATGAAGGAATTAAAGACCTTCAGTAATAACTAAGAGCTAAATTCCTGTGGATTTGGCTCTTTTTAAGAAAGGCAATTTTGTGATAAAGATAAAGAACAAACAAATATACTTAGTAGTTTTACTCGCTCTATTGTTTCAAACTGCTTACCAAGGAAATATTGTTTTAACAACACTATACGCAGTGCATTTGCACGCCCACTCTGCTTTTTTGGGTGTCATAGTTGCTTTAAGCGCCGTATTCCCAATGCTTTTAGCAATATATTCTGGCAAATTCACTGACAGAATAGGATTTAAGCTCCCCTTAGTATTAGGCATGATTGGTTGTGGATCTGCTCTCCTCTTACCATTTATCGTCCATAACCAACTTTGGATACTATTAGTCTCGCAATCATTATTTGGTTTATTTCAAATTTTCACCATCGTCACTATTCAAAATTTGGTAGGTGCCTTAAGTAACTCCAAAAATTATTCCAAAAATTACGCTATTTTATCACAAGGTACTTCCATTGGTGAACTGTTAGGTAATGTTATGACTGGATTTGCCATTGATCATATTGGATACAGTTTTACGTATGTCTTTTTAGCAAGTTTAGCCATCATTTCAGGGCTTGTATTTCTATTCAATCTGGTCACAGTACCAAAATACGAGAAAAAAACGCAAGTACAATCCGAAAAATTCATTGATTTATTAGCTTCTCGAAATTTACGCAAAACTTTTATTACTTCAGGAATTATCTTAACAGGTGTTTTTCTATTCTCGTTCTATTTTCCAGTGTACGGACGCAGTATTCATCTTTCAACGTCTCTAATTGGTTTGATTTTGGGTGCTAACACTGCCGCTTATTTCATTATTCGGTTAGTAATGCCTCGACTAAGTGCAAAATTAAGTGAAATGCATTTGCTAGGTATTTGTTTATTAATGTCATCAATCGGCTTTGCTTTGATTCCACTCGTTAAAAACTTTTACATACTGGCAGGATTATCATTTGTTATGGGGCTAGGACTAGGTTGTTGTCAACCACTATCGATGTCAATGGCATACCATTTTTCTCCTAAAAACCGGACCGGCGAAGTATTGGGTCTTCGTTTGGCAGTAAATAAATTTGCCCAAGTAGCTGTGCCAATTATTTCTGGACCTTTAGGCGGAACTTTGGGTACTTTACCGGTCTTTTGGACAAATGCGGCGCTATTTATATACGGTGGATTATCAATGTTTACCCCAGAAACACCCGATAAAATCAAATCAGAAATTTCTGAAAAAACGCCATAATTTTTTTTAGTAGTAACACCCGTTTCTTATTAATTGCTTGACCAAATTAATAAGAAACGGTTTTTTTTGCTCACAATAAATTACAAAGATTTTGCAAATGCCCTCTAGCTTTATGTTGCTTGGTTAGTGTGGTTTGTAAATAATTCATAAATTTCTCTGTTAACTTGTTCCCGACGCAAAAAATCTACACAAGCATCAAAAATTTGCAATCCTTCAGCAGCAGAACTGGTAGGATCTTTTTTACGGATTTGATAGGTAATACGATTTGGTGGCATATTTTGCAAATAATAAATGTGACACTGATTAGACTCTCGAAGATGATTAGCTATCGAAAAAGGCACAATAGCCCACTTTTTATCATCATCTAGAAATGTAGTCAATAGATTAGCTGTATCAATTTGTATTGTTGGATAAGGGCGATTCTCAATCCAGCGATCATACCACGATTGAAAAAAAACATTAAACCCAAAAAAAACTTGTTCCTTCGTATCTAGCTCTGCATCAATTAATCTGTTATTTACCGTTTTTAATTTCCCTTTACACACAACAACCATTTTTTCTCCCGAAAATTTGCTATTAATCATCCCAGGATCAGGTTGTTCAAAATGACCAATGGCAATATCGATTTTTCGATTATTTAAAGCAGCATAAAGATCTGTTGATTGCCCAGTAATAATATGCATATCAATCGTTTCCTTAAAATGCTTAATCATAGAATAAATAGGCGGCAAAATATAAGACTGTGCCGAATCAATTGCGCCAATTGATAATGTGATTTTTTGTTGCTTGTATTTAATAGCTCTCGTTTCATGCACTAAGTCCATCCAATGTCGAGCAATGTTTAAAAATTTTTGTCCATCAGGCGTTAGATTCAAAGTTCTAAATCCGCGCCCTCGTTCAATTAAATCCATACCAACATCTTTTTCAAGCTTTGCAATTCGATAGCTTAAGGTTGATTGGGAAATAAACAATGCATCGGCTGCCTCTGTTAATGTACCTGCGTTAACAACTGCTAAGAATATCTCAATATCAACTGAATTCATGAAATCCCTCTTTTTCATTTACAAAAATTTGAATTCAAATATTTGCATTCAACACCATTTGTGCATAAATACTAAAAATCATTCATAATTTGTATACTCAAAATCATGTTACACGATAAAATAATAAATCTCTATTAATTTGTTAATTAATCTAACATAATAATAAAAATCAATTTTGTTGATTTTTATTATTAGTCGTTTGAATTTTATTTTTTAAATAATAAGATGTAGTGTATTTCATAAGAAAGTTTGTTAAAAATAAACTATGAATTATAAAAGAATGTGTTTCTTATAATTTAAAACAAATTTTCATCGAAAATTATGGAGGATATATTATCATGAATGCTTTAACACGATACGGTACTGAAATTGGTGGATTTAAATTCGAAAGAGGATTACCTGAACCTGAAATTACAGATGACGATATTTTAATTGAAGTAAAGGCTGCCGGCATATGTGGTGCTGATTTCAAACACTACGGTATTGAAAATGGTGCTACTGATAATAAACGAATCGCTGGTCATGAATTTTCAGGCGTTATTGTCAAAGCAGGGAAAAATGTTACCGATTGGCATGTTGGTCAACGCGTTGTTTCAGAAAACACTGCTTATGCTTGTGGAAAATGTCACGCTTGTGAAATTGGAAATTTTCTAGTATGTCCTTATAAACGTTCATTTGGACTAAGCCCAAATACTGATGGCGGTTTCACTAAATATGTCAAAGTCCCCGGTTATATTATGAATCTCTACAAAAATTGCCTTTTTGAAATTCCAGAAAATGTTTCATTTGAAGAGGCTTCTATGTTGGATCCAATTGGCAATGCCTATATGGCAGTGGCACAACGTTCTAATTTGCTGCCTGGTGACAATGTTGTTGTCTTCGGTGCAGGTACGCTAGGCCTTGGTTGCGTACAAATGGCAAAAATTATGGGAGCGGCTGAAATTATTGTGGTTGCCTCAAGTGCCAACGAGGCAGTTCGTTTCCCAGTCGCCAAAAAATTTGGTGCAACACATTGCATTTCTTACGATAAAGAAAATGTTGAAGAAAAAATCCTTGAGTTAGTTGGCGAAAACAACATCCCCATCGTTTATGATTGCGCCGGATCACCATCCGTTTTAAAACAATCACTTAATATATTACGAACAAATGGACAAATTATTCGTGTAGGTATGAGCTTTTTGCCACTCAACTTCTCAATTAATGATCTATCTATGAAAGCTATTGATCTTGTCGGTCATATGGCCTACAATACCGTTTCCTTAAAACATGTATTGACACTTTTAGAACGAAAAATGTTTGATGCAAAATCAATGATTACGCATATTTTACCTTTGTCAGATTGGCAAGAAGGATTTGAACTAATGAAAAACCGGCAAGGTATCAAAGTTATTTTAAAGTACGACGAATAAAACACATGTAAGTTGCACTTTCACTAAAAATCAGTGCTATAAAAGGAGGTTCTCCATGGTTATTAAAAATTACGAAATAGGTGCCCGGCTGGATCGATTACCAGTCTCAAAGTGGCATCGAAAGTTATTATGGCTAATTGGTCTTGGTCTCATTATTGATGGGTTTGATAATTACATCGGTGGCGTTATTTTGGCTCAACTGACTAAAATTGGTTGGTCAAACGATTATTACAACGCAGCATTCTCTTCCGCAACGTTGGCTGGATTATTTGTAGGAAGTTTGCTTGCTGGATTTTTGGGAGATAAATTTGGGCGTAAAACAACTTACCAAATTAATTTACTAATATTTGGCATCGGCTCAATTATCGCAGCTTTTTCAGTAAATATGGTTATGCTAATTGGCATACGTGCAATTATTGGCGTTGGTTTGGGTGCCGAAATTGTGGTTGGTTTCTCAACATTTACTGAGTTTTTACCATCCAAAACACGTGGTAAATGGGTTAGCATGTTATCACTGATTGGCAACAGTGCTCCTCCGGTAGCCACACTAATCGGACTTATTATTATTCCAGCATTTGGACCTACATATGGCTGGCGAGCAATGTTTTTAATCGCTGGTATTGCAGCTTTTGTTGTTTGGTTTTTACGTAAAGCCATGCCAGAATCTCCTCGTTGGTTGGCCACAAAAGGTCGAACTGACGAAGCACATAAAATTGTTACCGACGTTGAACACGAAATTGAAGCAGAAATGAAATTTTCATTACCACCTGTTGATGATGTTTATCAAGAGGAGGAAGAACAGGTTAAGATTCCTTTCTCAACTCTTTTCAAAAAGCCACTACTGCTTCGCACCATTGTTGGAATTTCAGTACTAATTGGCATGAATATATCCTTGTACACTATTACGACGTGGATCCCCACTCTTTTTGTCAAACGTGGTATTTCAGTGACAACCTCGATCTTCATGACTACCTTAATTTTATTTGGTGCCCCAGTCGGCGTTTTTATCGCTACAAAAGTTATTGATAAATTCCCACGAAAATGGTTTGGAACAATCATGCTCGTTTTAATCGCTATCTTTTCTGTAATCTATGCCATTCAAACGAATCCAATAACAATCGTCATTTTCGGATTTGCTTTAATTTCATTTTTATATATTTATGTATGTTTTGCGAGTGCTGTCTATGTACCGGAATTATGGCCAACAGAAATTCGTTTACGCGGTGCAGGTTTTTGTACAGCTATTGGAAGAGGATTTGCAATATTAACACCATACGGTGTAGCATTTTTGCTGTCAAAGTTTGGTGAAATATCTGTTTTTCTAACTATTGCGGTGATAATGCTTGTCGTTGCTGTTATATTGGCGTCTCTTGGTATTGAAACACGTAATAAATCAGCTGAAGAAATTGCTTATGATGCTTTATCTAAAAAAGATGCTAAAGAATTATTTGCCAATAAAGTTAACGCAAATACACCAGAAATTTAAATTATAAATTGGGAGTTGAATATGGTACAAAGTTTAGATATTGTTTCAGATTTAGGCGAAGGTTTCGGTAGTTATCAAATCGCGGATGATGATAGTTTATTGAAAATTGTTTCTTCAGCAAACATTGCTTGTGGATTTCATGCAGGTGATCCACGAACCATGGCTAGCACTGTTCAAAAATGCATACTCAATAATGTCGCAATTGGTGCGCATCCTAGTTTTCCTGATCGGGTTGGTTTTGGACGACGTGGCATGGACTTATCCGCATTGGAAGTTGAAACTGACATGCTCTATCAAATAGGCGCTTTGAGTGGATTTACTAAGGCATTTGGGGGTAAATTACAGCATGTTACACCACATGGCAAGCTTGGCAATTTTGTTGTCGAAGATGCAAAATATGCTAATGCGGTTGCCGAAGCAATTGCAAAATTTGATGACTCCCTCATCGTTGTAACTTTACCTGGTGAACTCGCTGAAGCAGCCAAGAAAAAAGGACTCCAGATTGCCTATACAATTTTTGCGGATCGTGCTTACAATGATGACGGTTCATTGGTTAGTCGAAGTCATGAAGGTGCTGTTTTGCATGACAGCGATACTATCACTAAACGTGTTATTCGAATGGTAAAAGAAGGTAAAGTTACTTCCATAACCGGACAAGATATTGATGTCAATGGCAGTTCTCTTCTACTACACGGTGACACGGCTGGATCCGTGCAAATGGCCAAGGAAATAAAATCAGCATTAATCGCCAATGAAATAGTTATTAAAAATTTAGCAGGAAGTAATTAAGTTTGGGCATCCTACTTAATTTAAAGTATAAAAAAGCGTTTACCCAATACTGGGTAAACGCTTTTATCCTTATGTACTTAGTTCAATGATAACAACATCTTCATTACTTTGTTAACGTTAACCTTCAAAATTTTCTAAATACTCAAACATTGCATCAATTGAATCAAACATTTGAATACATCTCATATCATGTTCACTTACAAAACCATCTTCGTAAACTTCATTTAACCATGCCCAAAATTTATCATAGAAGCCGTTAACGTTAAAAAGTGCCAACGGTTTGTCGTGCAAATGAATTTTTGACCAGCTGATAACTTGTGCTATCTCCTCTAAGGTTCCAAAACCACCTGGTAGCACAATAAAAACATCAGAATTATCCATTAATAGTTGCTTACGATCTGTCATCGTGTTCACCTCTATTAACTGCGTAATTTCTGAAGCCTCAACTGCCTCCTCAGCAAGATTACGAGGTGAAATCCCTAGAACTGAACCACCGGCTTCCATGGCACTTCTCGCGGTGGCACCCATTAAGCCATCTTTCCCTGCACCAAAAACCAACTTGATTTTTTTCAGAGCAATCCTTTTACCAAGTTCTTCTGCTGCCTCTATATACTGTGGGTCATTACCCGATTGTGATCCCATAAAAACGCCAATAGATGAAATTTTCATATATTTATCCCTAATAATAATTTATCAATTATTGCTTTATTAATCAAGCAAGTAGCTGAAATCTTAGTTTATGTGGTAAACTAGAAAATAAGGTTTTGTTCGTGACAAATTACTATACTATTTTAATGGAGGCATTTATGATTTATAAAATTTACTACCAAGAACACCCTGAGCGCAATCCAAAGCGTGAAACAACAATTTCAATGTACGTTGAGGCCGAAAGTTTGCCACAAGCACGTGAAATTGTTGAGGAAAACACAGAATACAATGTGGAGTTTATCGAAGAATTATCTGATAAGGCTGTGACTTATGAAAAAGCCAATCCCAACTTCGAAGTTACAACATTCTAATGACATATTCTGTAGATATCAAACCTAACGAAGTCGCAGTTTATGCGCTAGGCGGTTTAGGCGAGATTGGTAAGAACACGTATGGTATCGAGTATCAAAATGAAATTATCGTCGTCGACGCGGGCATTAAGTTCCCAGAAGACGAATTGCTCGGTATTGATTACGTTATTCCTGACTATACTTATTTAGTTGATAATATCGATCGCGTTAAAGCACTGGTTATCACCCACGGACACGAAGACCACATCGGTGCAATCGCCTACTTTTTACAAGCTGTTAATGTTCCAGTATACGCTGGCCCATTAGCAATGGCATTAATTAAGAACAAACTCGAAGAAAAACAGATGCTTAATCGCGTCGAACTTCATGAAATTACTGATGGATCAGTACTGGAATTTGATCAGTTAAGTGTCGAGTTTTTCCGTACTACCCACTCTATCCCTGATGTATTTGGTGTAGCTGTACACACACCTGTTGGTACTATTGTCGAAACTGGTGACTTTAAGTTTGACCTGACACCTACTACTAAACAGCCACCTAACCTTTGGTCCATGTCCCGTATCGGTGAAAATGGCGTCTTACTCATGATGAGTGATTCAACCAATGCTGAGCGCCCTGAATGGACAAAGTCAGAAGCATGGGTAGCAAAATCTGTTAACCATATATTTGATAAAATTCAACATGGACGTATTATATTTGCAACGTTTGCTTCTAATATGAACCGTGTTCGCATGGCTACAGATGCAGCTATTGCACATGGGCGTAAGATTGCGGTATTTGGTCGTTCAATGGAATCAGCTGTTACTAATGGCCGTGCCCTGGGATATCTAAATATCCCTGATGACATGCTGGTCGAACAATCAGAAATCAAACATATTCCTGACGATGAATTGCTTATTCTATCAACTGGTTCTCAAGGTGAGCCAATGGCTGCCTTAGCACGAATTGCTGAAGGAACACATAAGCAAATTCGTTTGAAGCCAAAAGACAATGTTATTTTCTCCTCTTCCCCAATTCCGGGTAATACGGCATCCGTAAACGCTGTTATTAATAAATTACAAGAAGGTGGCGCTAATGTCATCTATGGTAAAGTTAATAACATCCACACTTCTGGTCACGGTGGTCAAGAAGAAGAAAAGTTAATGATTGCTTTGTTGAAGCCTAAATTCTTCATGCCTGTTCACGGTGAATATCGTATGTTAAAGGTCCACGCTTCATTAGCACATGAGCTAGAAGTACCAGAAGACCATACTTTCATTTTAGAAAATGGTGATGTCTTAGCTCTTGATGGTGAAAATGCACGAGTTGCTGGACATTTCCCTGGCGATGACACATACATTGACGGCTCAGGAATCGGTGATATCGGTTCAGTTGTGTTACATGATCGTCAAAAACTGTCACAAGATGGCTTAGTTGTTGTTACAGCAACAATCGATTTGAAAAAGAAAGAAATTCTATCTGGACCAGATATCCTATCTCGTGGTTTTGTCTACATGCGTGAGTCAGGTGAACTTATTAACGAAGGTCGACGTGTTATTTTCAGTACCATGCGACGTGTTATGAACAGCTCAAATAATAGTGAGTCAGATATTCGTCAAGCTGTAATCGATGATTTATCTCGTTTCTTATTCAAAGAAACAGCTCGCAAACCAATGATTATGCCAATGCTAATTTTGGTTTAAATAAAACCGCTATGTATCAACATTTACAAGAAGTTGATTAGCGGTTTTTGTTTTACTTATTTTCTAAAAATTCACTATTATTCATTATTTTTCACTTAAAATTTACTACATTTGCTACAAATTTACTACAAATAAAAAACCGACTAGATTAATTTCTAGCCGGTTTTTTAACGAGTTTCATCTATATAGAAACCTAGCAGGATGCGCAATAAATTGATAATCACCTTGGTAGGATATTATCATGGAGTTTGACTGCCAGCTAGGCGTAAAATAATTATACTATATTGACATGCATTTTTGCAAGTAAAAAGCCTAACAGATGAATAAGCGAACAAAAATAACTCAGGTAATTATACTTATAGAGCGAAGAAAGTCTGTTAGGCTTAAAAATAATTATACACTACTAATTTTAAAAAGTGTTTTTAAATATTTTGTAATAAAAAGACCCGATAGGGGTAAAGCTTCTCGGAATGCTATCGGGCCGCGTAATTACTTTTAATATAATTACATGATTATTTTAACCAATAAATTCTCCGAAAACAATAGCTAATATTAAATCCATCAAAAATCGCCAAGTTCTACATTTACGTTTGTCTCTTCCTTGATACGTTTCGCTAATTCAGGCATGCGATCCTTTTCAGATTCAACGTACCTACCTATTTGTTCAGAATGTGTGGCCATACCTATTTTGGCGTACTCAAAGAACACGTTTAACTGCTTGGAATATTTTTGATACACGATGCGCACCCAATATAGGGTATTCTTCTGTTTCGTGAATCGCTTCTTGATTTCTTCGATTAGTTTGTCGTCGTAGTTCATAATGTCACCTCTATGACATTATACGAACACTTGTTCTTTATTGCAAATAAAAAAGCCAACCAGAAATAATCTAGTTGGTTTTTTTTAGTTTATTCAGTTTTCTTATCTTCTGCCTTACCAAAACCATTTGCAAAGCCATCAATAATTGATGTGATAGATTTAGTGGCCGTTTCATTCAATCCTGTTGAAGCAAAACCAGCCCATACACCTAACACAATGTCTTGCACTAATTTTGTATCTTTGGTGTAAAACGATAGCCCTGTTGCTACGATAGCACCTACAATTACAGCAATCAAAGGTAACAGATGATTATTAATTTTAGTAGGTTTCAACACCTGAACAATCAACCATACGATCACTAGAATTGCGATATTTGAATCTATATTAAATGTCATTATTTCTCCTTATTTAATTGTCGCAAACGCCTTCATCATGCTGACTGGTTCGCCGCCAATTTCAACATTGATAGTTGTTGCTGTTTGACTAATCACTTTGTACTTACCGTTCAAAGTGAAGTACTCCATACGTCCGTTATTGCCTTGAATGTATTGGTTACGCAATTTATTGCCATATTTATCAGTCAAAGTTAAGGCTGAGATAGGAATATAGTTGTTGTAATCAATCACTGGAATACTCATATCAATGTTGACACCGTACATTTTGTTATTGTACTTAGTCCAGTAATCGGCGACATATACACCACTAAATGTTGCATACTTTGTCGTTGAAGTTGTTGTTGATGTATCAGCAGTTGACTGTGTCGCCTTTGACGCTACCTTTTCAGCTGGCGTATTGTTATCCAATGAGCCAACGACCATCACGTTCCCATCAACACCATAGTGATTATCAGCGTATTGCCAAATCTTCACGTTGGAATAGTTAGGGAGATATTGCATAGGTGGTGTTGCTTGATGTGCTGTAGTTAAATACCAAGCCATCCACAAAGCGTTTGGATAACGTGCATTGATACGGCTCAAATCAACATATGAGTTCACGTAGCTAGTGTAGCTATAAAACATAGGCTTATACCCAGAGGCATAAATCTGATCCATAAACGCTAGAATAGCTGTTGTGTTGTTGGCCTTATTCGCACCAGCACCTGCTTCATAATCCATAGCGATGTATGAACCTTTAGCTAGCCCTGCATTTTGTGCGTCTTGAACGGCTAATTGAGCCGAGTAAGTAGCTTCACTGACTGAATCACCTACTTGTGCCCAGAAGTAACCACCCGTTTGCATGCCGACTGCATCAGCGTTATGAATTTGTGCGTAGGCTTTAGGGTTACTATAATGAGCACCCTCACCGCCACCTCGTCCACCTAGCTTAACCATAGTAAAGTTGTCGCCAACTTGCTTGAATGAGTTGAAGTAGCTTGCTGTATCACCTTGATAACTGGCAACATCAATCCCATTAGTATTGGCTGACACGCCTGTGATCATTGCACCAAAAAAGGCAACCGCTCCGATTGAAGCGACTACCCATCGTTTTAATTTATTCATTTGTTTTCCTCCAAATAAAAAAGCTAGGCATTACGCTTAGCTTCGTGTTCTGCTGCTACGTCCTCGACCTCTTTAAACGCCTTGTTGGGAACGTAATCAGAAATTGGTAACTCACGACACTTTTGATATATCTTCTCACCAGTGCCGTTACCGCCTAAACCTTTATAAGCTTGCCAGGTATACTCTAAGTCATCTAACTCGCTCAACGTAATAGCACCACGGACGATATAATGACCGCCTTTCTCATAAAGTTGTGAATGAAGCGTTGCTAAACTAGCATTTTTCAGCAACTTAAATTGTCCACTCCAAACTTTGATCCACCCAAAAATTGACGTACCAGTTAAACCTACAATCAAAGCCCCAAACCAACCTATCTCATCAAATAATTCCTTTATCGCCATACGAGTTACTCTGTTGTTTCTGCCGGAGCGTCTGCGATAAGCGCTTGAATCTTCGTCTTGGCTGCTGCCTTGATGTCATCTTCTGTTGATGTAATACTAACACCGTCTTTTGGTGTAACCTGCAAGTTACCGTTCAAGCTGTTTGGAAATGTGCCTGCGTTGAATGAAACAGACGCATACTTTAACGTCAACTTACCGTCAACAAAGCTAAATTGTAAATCTCCAACTGCCATATTCATGATTATTTCTCCTATGTGCTTTTATTTATCGGGCGTTACACCCACGCGGTAGTTTGTTTTGGCATACTGGCCAAGATGATTATTATTCCAAATCGTCTAATATAGAATCGTAAGTGATAGCGTCGACGCCGGAAAGCTCTTTATCATATTCAAGTAAAGCTTCTTTAAGTTTTTCGAATTGGTCAATCGTTTTTTCTTCGAAAATGACTTCTTCTTCCCTAAGTTCTTTTTGAGCTTTTTCGAATGTAATTTGATCCTCTGGATGTTTGAAGGTCACAAGCCCTGTTTCATCAACATCTGCTTCAACTTCTTCGGCTAAAGTTTTTTCATCAGCAGATAACTCTGTCAAGGCGCCGTCCATATCCTTGGTAAGCTTTGTTCGCGCTCTTGACTTAACACCAACAAGTGATAGTCCAACCAAAAATTTATAGTAAGCAGATAAGTTATATTTCTTAATGTTCATGTTTTTTCTCCTATTGTTTATCCTGTAATCCATGGTTGGTCAACAGTATAGCTTCCCTTGATACTTGAATTGTTGAAGTCTTGATAGCCACCGTGAGATAGCATATACAAATCACCTTTATGTCCGAAAGCTATTCCGGCACCTGATATGTGCATGATAGCTGGAATTCCACTATTTATAGTTTGGAAGAATATTGCTTGTTGTGGATCACCCCATTTTCCATAGAAACCCTTACCATATTTCATGTAAATATTATCCATGAACGAAACGTTGTGATTAAACGCGACACCACCACCGATATTATAGTCACCAGCTGCTGCACTACCGGTTTTTAAGATAACCATTTCATCGTTATACAAATAGTTGGACGATGATTGGAACCCGAATGATGTGAAAGTAGAACCGACGTTCATTCCGATTAAGACACCGGTTTGTGTTCCGTTCAACCTTGTAGAGCCTTGTATAACAACCCCTCCGTTACCACCCATCGTGATCCTCATACCTTGCGAACCAAACGAAGTGGTGACGGTACCAGATGAAACCGTCATTCCGTCAGATGTGATATACGTACTTTGGTAAAGCCCATTCCAGTTTGACTGAATGAAGTTCGACACGTTACCAGTCAGTCTAGCAACATCAAGACTGATTATTTTAGCACTTGTTATTGAAGCGTCTCCAATCTGTGCCGTACCAATCGATCCATTTTTAATCATGGCCGAATTAATCCATGCCGTTCCGGTGATTTGCGTGCTTGGACTGTCGATAATAACATTCTTGCTAATCAGAGACATGCTATTGTTGTTTCCAACAATTCCACTGGTTATGGCTCCGATATTATCAGTGATACCAATACTCCAATTATCTTTCAACAATGATAATTGTGAAGAAATGTCATCGTTAGGTGTGTATTCCTGTAGCTTTTCGGTAGCTGTTACCATTGGTTGCGCAAATGTAGCCACTTGACCCGCGCCCGCAGCATTCACAATTAATGATACCTGTACTGTCACTGCATTGATTGGAGCTGTAAAACCTTCGTTAAATAACTTGACCCAATACGGACTACTTACTTGACTAGTAAACCTTGAAGCACTCGATATTCTTTGGTCGTCCTTATCATGAAACCAAATATCCAGCATTGCCATTCCGTCGGCTAATCCACCATTAGTGTAATGAACTAATACAGAAGCACTATACTTCTTGCCACCGTAAACTGGTATTTTTTTAGTCCAGTAACCTTGATAGCCAGCTGATGTTGACTTAACAGAAACTTGCCCGCTATATCTGTTTTCTGTATTGTATTTTGTACTTCCAGATATATTAACCGTTCCGCTCGCTGCATAACCGTAACTTTGAGAGAACTCCGAATTGGGGAAAAGGTTAGATGAACCAACTTTGGCCAATATTCCGTCAGCAGTTTGAGATATGACAGATTTCATTCCAGTCTCACTAGAAGTTATGCTGCTTTGAGTGAAGTCTTTAGCACTTTGCAAAGTATTAGAATCGCCAGTTTTTCTGTCAGTTATTTCTTGTGAAATCTGGTTTGACGTTTGGTTTATCTTGGTTTGCATACCAGAAATGTTATTAGTCGCCGTGCTTAAGGTTCCTTCTGCTGTTTGAACTCTGCTGGTCAGGTTACTAATGTTAGTCCCTTGGTTAGAAACTGTATTTGTTATGCCATCGATGGTTAATTGTTGGTTAGAAACCTTAATATTATTATTATAATTACCTTGAACATAATCACCAATCGTACTATTGAATACCAGCATTGGTTGCTGGAATAAACTTCCGTTAGGAATTGTTGAAGCAATCAGGAATCCTAACGATATGTAATAAACACCATCAGGTATTGTTATTCCTTCTACCTTGACGAATCCTGTATTAGAACGACTGGCTCCCGCTATCTCATTAGAGTTTGTGTTAGGAACGTTTATGATATTACCGTCCTTATCGGAACAGTTAATATACGACCAAATAACAATACTGGATAACTTATTAACCGAATAAGAAACTTTCATTCCCGATTTAACAGCTATCGGTTCTGATTGTAGTCTTGTCGGAGAACCATCAATTTTAACTAATACGTTAGATCCGTTAACCGGAGTTCCTAAGGAAGCCTTGATATCTTTTCCGTGCAAACCGCGATCGTACCAGCCAGCAAAATCAGGAGAAAACTCTGTATTGACGAGCTGATTTATTTGACCCATAGCGTTTATTTTGCCTTGAATCGAATTAACGCTTGAATTTATCCCATTAATATCAACGTTTATCTGCGATATTTTCGCAGTGTAATCAGACTTTGCATTATCCAAATCCGTCTTTGTGGCACGGAGATTAATAGCAGTTGTATTTTGAGAAATTTTACTTTCAGCAGAAGATACTCTGTTATCGTTAGAAGTTTTATACGAACCAATTGTTGTTACCGCAGAATCAGCAGTTTGTTGTGCTGTCGAAACCTTGGTCGTTAACTCACTTGTCATAGCGTTGTAATCTGATTGGCTTACTTTCGTGGCCACTTGAGTTGCCGTTTGAGTAATATCAGATTGCGCCTTGGTTATACGTCCATCTGCATCAGTCTTATAGGCATTTAGTGCAGTTGTTGCTTGGTCTGCTGTTAGCTGTGCTTTAGCAGTTGCACTATCTACGTCCTCTGGAGCAGGAGTCCAATCAGTTGGTATGTTTCCAGATTCCAACTTAGGTAATTTAACATATACATCCAAAGCTGTGTTAAAACTATTAAAATAGATAATAACTGGATTACTTCCATTAGCCACACCATTTGATGATATTCTAGTCCAATCACTTGGAACATTTCCTGTAGGGCTATTAAAAGGCGTTGAAGCCTCTACCCCTATATGTTTATCAGAATATACACCAGTTCCTTTTATATCAAAGCTCAATGACCACGACTGACCCTTAGCTACTACAGATTGACTAAAATATATACCGGCGTTACCAGAACCACCCTTTGGTGAAGTTATATGCCACATATTAGTTGTGGCGTCATAAGCTACTTTAGTGGTGGTTGTGGCGGTGTTATTACCGTTAGTAAAAGTCAATAGTTTAGAATTAACTAATAAGTTTCTACTACCTACAGCCAGGTTATCAACCTTTGTAACAGTTGCATCGAACCCATCAGCACGTTGTTGCAGTGTACTAATTGAACCTGATTGCTGACCTTGAACAGCCTGTAATTGGCTGACCGTTTGCTTGGTACCATTCGCGTCAGATTCAATCGTATTCATTCTAGAATCTTGTTGGCCATCTTTTTGATTGATAGAAACGATATCCTGTTTGGATTGATTAGCCGTTTGCGTAACCGAGTTGACATCAGTAGTCAATTGACCAGTCTTGGTGTTGTATTCGGTTTGGCTAACCTTGGTCTTAACTTCATTCAACGCTTGCGTAGCGGTTGATTGCGCTGTTGTAATCTTGCCATCGGCGTCTTGCTTATTCTGCGTTATTTTAGAAGTCAAACTAGAAGCTGTTTCGTCAATCTTCTTATTGATAGTACCATCAGCTGTCGTAGCGGCAGCTATTGCATCTTGTTTAGCCGAGTCAGCATATCCTTGCGCCTTAGAATCTAGTGTAGCTACCGCAGTTGTTCTATCAGAGACTTCTTTTTGCAGGTCCGCTGTCAACGATTGCTTGGCAGTGTTTAGATTGTCAGTGGCTGTATCTAACGTTTCTTTAGCAACCACGGCAGTGTTTGCTTTCGCGTCAGACAAAGCTTTATCAGCCATAGCCTGTGCCTTGTTATTGAAATCCCCATCTTTGATAGCTAAATCAGCCTGCGACTTAGCAATGTCGTTCATCACTTCTTGTTGGGAAATATTGTTCTCTTCGATTGCTGTGGCAGTGTTTTCATTTGCCTGTGCTATCGCTTCATTTACGCCAGCCTCGATTTGCTCACCCATTTCTGGATCAATACGTTTTTCCCAGTAGTACGTTCCGTCTGCTTTTTTAGTATAGATGTATAATACTCGTCCATCGCCGCTTTGGACCCATGCAAGATCACCCTCGTTGGCAGTTTTTGGTAAATCGTTAATGTCATTTAGATGATATGATTTGTTCTTTCCATTTGCCGCAATTAAAGCAATGTTAGCATCTGTTGCTGCCTGTCCAGCAGAAATCACCGCATCTTCTACCTTATTGGCTATCGAAGCGTTAGCATCTTGATATTTTTTCGTTAAGCCAATATCCCCAGCTGTAACACTATAACTAATACGTGTACCGTCAGCAGCAAATTCATCGTCGATACTGATAATGCGAATTCTTTGTTTGAAATCTAGGTTCTCGTCAACGGCAGTAAGCCAATCACCGACGTTAGCCATTTTGTAAGGATACCCAGCGACAGATAAATCATATAAAGACAAATTAACGGAAATAGAGAAACTAGTATCAACTTGAAATTTGACAGCATCTAATAAATTAGATTCAATTGTATAGCGTTGGTCGTCAATAGGTTCTGCTTGTAACTTTCCGTACACACTTGCTAATGGGCTTGTGTAGGTCACGTGCAACCTGTCACCAGTCATATTTTCTTGGTCCGCGTAAGCTCCAAAACCTTCACCATAAGTGACAAAACCTGATGCATCATTTTCTATTGTCATATCGGACAAGTTGAAACCATATCGAACAATAGTAGATAGGTCCGTTCCAATGTTTTTAAATATTGAAACAAGCGTGCCATTTATCTCAAATTCCCCCTCAATGCTAGTAATAACGTCATTGAACAAGGAAAGCTTATTCTTCATCCCCCAATTGTCTTTTGCAATAGCATTAGGGTTGAAATTTAGTGCATAGGAATAACCCGTGTTAGCAAATATTTGATCTAAATACCACTTAATCGTGTGGCTGCCGCTGGTTTCTGAATAGAGAACATTTTTTGCCATGTCCCAGAAAAACTTGTGAATTGCATCGAACGAGACACTATTATCGTTATCATTACGTTCAAAATAAGTGACTATATAAGGTTCATTGTCAAATTCAAGCGACCAGCCTTTGTCAATTTTATTTAATACATCATCGCCATCATACAACGTACCAGTTAGTGATTTTTCGCCGTTCAGCGCACTTTTACGTTGTATAGTCCCGACCGCAAGAAATTTATTACCAGCGATATTTTTAAATGTAATCATAGGTATAACTCCTTGTAATCATGAATTTCCAGTGTTGCCGTAATTGAGCACGTAACAGCCACCGTGCCGCCTGTTGACGGTTCTAGTACAAAGTATTCAAGATTGGTGTTGTCATTGATTGATAGTGTGTTTTTGAGATTATACACGCCGCCTATCTTGAACACATCGCCACTTGCCACAGTTCCGCTATAAGTCCATGTTCGCAAACCTACTTTGAGGGAAATAAAACTTGCTGCCTGCTTAGCAGTTAATTGTATGTAAAAAGGCACCTCCAATTGAGATGCCGTGACTGTTCCTGCATAAGGTATTGCATTTGTAACAGTAGCCGTTTTTGGTTTTGATTCTCCAAATGGTAATACAGCCGTTATGAAACTAATGCTTAACTTATAAATTTGGTTATTATTGACACTCCCAGCTAATTCTGGTGCAAATGTGTCCTCAAGTGTTACATAAAAGCGCTTGTTGCTTTCCACGCCACCTGTTTGTCCTAACTTGTTGCCCGTTGTTTGCCCCGGTCTCTCAAAACCATATTGAGCAGCATCAGAATAGATTGGTGTGATGTAATAGGGTGTTGCACTGCCTAAAAGCTGATACAACCAATTATGTTTAGTTTCATAATCCGATTGGCTACTTGTTTGCATATAACCAGTGTAAGTTAACTTTTTCTCCAGATAGCCGCCGCCAAAATTCAATTTCCCGTTACGCCCTTTGAAAGATATAGTATTTGCAGTAAGACTAGGCGTACTTTCATCGAAATCAAAGGTGACAATGTTTTTACTGCTTAATCTCACACTCGTCGCGTTGTTTGTAATCAATAAATCCATTAAATACCTCCTGTAATCAATTTTGTCGTAGCCTGCCTACGTGCATTTTTACTGTTGACTGTCGTCGTAATTTTATCCCCAACGATTTCGTTGTGAACTTCAAAGACCGGTGCTTGTGTTGATTGTTCAGCAACCTCATCGCTTAATGCAGATAACCCACCATTTATTTGTCCAGCCACTCCTGTACTACTTGCTGTCAGTTGAGCACTAGCCACGTATTTCTGTTGTCCAAACTCATCAGCAATCTGCCCTGCATAAGACGAAACCGACTTTTTAACATCAGCAAAGCTTGCATTTAAGGAGCTTCCAAATCCACCCATAATTGCAGTACCGGCGGGAATAAGCAATTTTTTATCATAACTAATCGGCCCCTTATGGGCTTTGATCCAACTAGCGATACCACCAACGAAAGAAGTTATAGCTCCCCAAACAGACTTCAAACCATTTAAGAATCCGTTCATGATTGCACTACCGGCTCCAAACAAACTAAAGTTCATCGCTCCCATAATTGCGCCTTTAACACTGTTCCATATTCCAGAAACCCAACCAACAACACCGCCCCAAGCACTACGCAAACTACCAAATGCATTACTTGCCATGCTTCTAATTGTCGATACTATTCCACTCCAAGCACCAGATATTGCACTTCTTGTTGAATTCCACAATCCACTTACAAATCCTGATACTCCACTCCAAGCGCCACGAAGTGAATTAAAAGCATTGCTTGCCATTGATGAAACTACAGAAACAATCGCACTCCATATTCCAGAAATTATCCCTTTGGCTGAATTCCAAATAGATGAAACAACTCCTGCTATGGCAGACCAAATTGATTGTAGTGTGTGTACAGCATTGCTTGCCATCGAGCTAACAATACTAACGATTGTGCTCCAAACTGAAGAAACGACAGACGATACCGCATTCCATATTCCTGAAGCGATTGCTATCAATCCGTTCCATATGGACGATACAACATTAACGGTTGTGGTTACTATCGTTGTAATAGTCGTTAATATTACGTTCCATATTGCTGTTGCCGCCCCCACAATACCATTCCATATTGCACTTATAATTCCAGCGAAACCGTTCCAAACAGCCACAATAGCATTAACGATTGTCGTGATTACCGTTACCAACACATTCCATATTGTAGTAAACAAAATGACGTTTGCTTGCCATACCGCCGATAGGTAAGGCGCTAGAAAGTTCCAAGCAGCTACAATTCCATTGACGATAGCAGTAACTACTGCGACTATTCCGTTCCAAATTGTGCTAAATACAACTACAATTCCTTGCCATAGTGCACCAAGCAGAACACCTAATCCGACCCAAGCCATTTGTATGCCTAATATAACTGTTTGTACGACAATCAGGATTGTATTCCAAATGTCTTGAAATATAGAAACCAAATTAGCTAAAGATGACTGTAAAAACGACACAAAACCAGCCCATAGCGCCTGACCTGTTTTAGTCATTGTAAAGAAATAAACCAGACCGGCTACTAAGGCGACAACGGCGGTGACTACCAATCCTATAGGATTGGCGACTAGGGCTGCG
Source organism: Leuconostoc suionicum (assembly GCF_001891125.1). NCBI lineage: Bacteria > Bacillati > Bacillota > Bacilli > Lactobacillales > Lactobacillaceae > Leuconostoc > Leuconostoc suionicum. The sequence continues at coordinate 1,601,463 of NZ_CP015247.1, forward strand.
TTAAATAGCATCATTCCAATTCTTGCTGTTTCAATAGCCGACTTAACACTTGTTATGATGGTTACAACGATTGAATAAGCCTTAAAGGCAACCAATAGAGCGCCAGCTGTTACAATGACAGCTTGGATAATATCTCTGACTGCTTGTATTTTCATAGCAGCAGAAATAAAATTAGCCACTGCTGTTATAACAGTTCCTATGATTGTTACAACATTACCAATGAATTGACCAACGTTTACAAATACCTGACCAGCTGTTCCGACACCCCCAAATGATTGTATTGTAGATTTAATAACTGACCATAACGCAGAAACAATTGAAACAACAGCTCCGATTACAGCTGTAACCGCGTTCCAAGCCGATTGTATGGCTCCTGTTGACAAAAATCCAGTGATTAACGAAACCACCGAATCTCTAACTACCCCAATAACGGTTTCTACAGCTGATAAAACAGAACCGACAGACAGCCAAGACGATTTAATTGATCCTGTGTTACTTATAACGGTAATAACTGAAGTAACGATATTACCAAATGCTATAACGATATCCATAAGAGCGCTAAAAACCACAACAACAGTATCTGAAAGTTTATTAAAGTTCATTCCAGTTGTCACCTTAGAAAATGACCTAATGGCATTATCAGCAAAACTTTTGAACCCAGAAACGGCAGTATCGACAAACGACATAACCGTGTTTTTAATAAAATTAAACGCAGGCGCTAGCGCTGTTTTAAACGAGTTAGCTAAGTTTTGAATAGTCTTTCTAAACTGTTCACTAGTGTTATAGGCGTAGACAAAAGCGGCCACTAATGCAGCTAGTGCCAATACGGCAAGACCTACCGGGCTTATAAACAAACCTTTCAACGCTGTCCCCACAGTACTCATAACACTGCCTATTCTAGTTGCAGCAGTTAAAAACGACCCTGTTGCCAGAGTCGCTGCACCTATAATTGGAGACAATCCCAAGAAAGTTCTTATTCCACTTCCTATTGCACTGTTAGATGTAGTAGCCCATTCCAATGTGCTACTCATCATGTCAACAATACTAGAAATAACACCGGCACTCCCTGCCATTGCAGCATTTCTAAGCGCTTCCCAGTTACCACCAACTTGTTCAATCTTTGACCCCAAGTTTTTCTGCATTTCGTTGGCTTGATTATTAAGAAATGAAGTGGCGGTTGCAGTATCTCCTGAAGCGAGTTGCATTGCCTTGCTATAAGCGTCCCAACTGGTAGTGGTATTGTCGGTCTTATCTTTGATAGATTTCATCAAAGGCAATATGGCAGCCATACCAGATGAACCAAACATAGTCTTTAATGCAGCCGCCTTGTCAGATGAGGACATACCGTCCATTGAATCTGCTATTTCATTTAATATTTGCGGCAAGGGCTTCATATTACCTTGTGCGTCATTGAAATTAAGACCTAAAGCAGCTGCTTGCTTTGCTGCTTTATCAGATGGAGCTTGCATAAGAAGTAATGCGTGGTTTAAATCCAACGATGCCTGTGCAGCACTGAAGCCTTTGTTGGTCAGCAATCCAATAGCTTCAGATGTATCAGTCATGCTGATTCCGGCATTAGATGCAGTACCACCAATAGTTGCTAATGCTTGTTGCATATCCTCGATTGATGCATTAGATAAGTTAGCTGTTTCCGTCAAAATAGCAGCCGCTTGTTGAGGACTTTCCAACGAGTCGCCCCAGATGTTCATTGATTGTTGAACAACGCTAGCGGTTGTCTGCAAATCGGCGCCAGCAGCAGTAGCAGCTTCAGCAATAGCAGGAAATTCTTTCTTTATTGTTTCAAGCGACGCGCCATCGCGGGCCATCGCGACCATAGCGTCTGCGGCATCTTGTGCACTTATGGGTAAAACTGCACCCATGTGGTTAGCGACATCAGCTAACCCTTGAATATCTTTTGAAGTGCCTCCAGCAATAACAGCTGCCTTGTTCAATGAAGACTGAAAGTCACCAAATCCATTAACACTTTTGACCCCGAGTGCCGTTATTGCCGCCCCTGTTACCGCTAATGTTTTACCAATGCTAGATATGGCCTGGCTTGTACTGCTCATAGCGCTGCTGGTAGAACTGGAGAGTGATTTCATCGCTGATTGATAGTCTGATATATCAGCTCCAACGTGCGCAACAACTTCTCCGCCATTATATGTTGCCATTTTCACCCCTTTCTCCACCAAATGCAGTAGCTACTTTGCTATACAACTCAATTCGCTTTTGCTTGACAGTTTGTGCCTCTTCTGGCTTGTATGCCTGTTCGAGTAAGCGCTCCTCTTTAGCGCGATCAAATACCTTTTTAAATTTAGGTTTCTTTGCATTACTAAAATATCCGATATTTGCGGCTAATACAGCTAAGCGTTCACGTTCGTCAATGTTAGCCATTTGAACGCCTTTAATTACCGCATCCAACTCCCATCGATATAAGCTTAAGACCCAATCAATATCAAATATCCCGAATCTTGCACATGTCTCGATTAGAGATTGTCGTTCAGCAATTTCAGAATACGTTCGATGGCCGCCACTTGTTGCTCTACCTTTTCTGTTTGTATCTTCTTCTTCAGATTCGGAAGGGCTTCCTCGATGTTCTCCTTCTGCGTGATGATTGACTTCTTGAAAAAACCGCTATTTTTCAACTCATCCTTCAATTCGTCTAGCGTTTCATCAATCTTTTCACCTTCTTCAGTGATTTCATCAACCGCAGTAAATATGTCATCTTCCGATGCTTTACCGACATTTCCAGCAACTTTAATAATGTCAACAATTACTGATGTGTCACCCATCAGGATACGAGTAAATAGATTTGTGGCACCGTCTCCTAGGTTGTTCCCGTTGTCATCAACGTTGCTAAAATCTCGATTAGCATTAAACAAGGCCTTAAAATTGAATTTCAAAGTTGATGTGTTTTTACCGATTGTTACTTCCATGATTTAATCCTCTTTCAATTGTTATGTAGAGGGCATATGCCCTTATTGTCCTAAGTCGTCAGATCCAAAATCGCCAGTAGTTTCACCTGGGCGTTCGAATTTGGCTAACTCTTCCAATGCTGATAATTGTTCATCAGTCAATGGGAATGTGCCGTCGGTCAATTTACCGATGATATTTAATGTGTAGTCAGCACTAACTAAATCGTCCCCATCATCAATATCGAGACTATCGACTACTCCATAGCCAAACATTGCGGGAAATGCTTGATGGGTTTGTGCTGGTTCGGCGTCGTCTTGCTCTTGTATAGCGAAGCGTTTATCTACGTTGACCCGCCAAACTTTCACTTGGTGTCCGTTGTGTTTTGCATCTTTGATAATGTCGATTGCCTTGTCACCAGGCACAACGTATGTTGACAATTCAATAGAATCTTCATTAGTTGAAGGCATAACAACTCGTCCAAACTTTGTTTGTTCATCAATTGAGTCGCCTTCAATACTTGTTGATCCATCTGTTTGTGCTGCAGGTAAAATTGCTTTACTTCCAACCGCTGCGCTCGTTGCTTGAATGAAGTACCAAATCTTTTTACCTAATGTGGGCGTGCCTTTTGTTGTTTCAACACCATTATCTACATATGCCATGTATATATCTCCTTTAAATAATTGCTGTCACAATAAAAATCACATGATAGACATCTCGTCCTACCGAATCATCGGTAATGGTATTCGAGGTCACTCGTGTGATTTGTGGTGTGGCTTGTTTAATTCGTAATTTAACGCTGTAAATTGATTCTTCCAGCGCCGATCTACTGTCAATTGAGTAGAATAGATCAATTTGTAAATCTGTTGTAAGTACCTCATAACCATTCTTTCCAGAGGGTGCGTCATCATCAAAGTGAGTACCAATCACAATGAATGGTTCAGGTACTGTTGCATCAGGTAGTCGTGATTTAACTGGAATGTCGCCAGCTTTAAGACTGTCACGGATACTATTTATCAACGTATTCATTGGTGATGTCATCTAAGCCCTCCTTTCAGCAAGTTTTGAATCTTTTGAAATAGAAACGGTGACTCCTGTTTCACGGCTGGTCGCATAAATGATTTGCCTGCCATCTTACGCGTACCAAATTCCTGATAAACAGAATATTCAGCACTTGAGGTAACATCTGCACTTAACATTCCGGTTTTTTCAGAAGCAATGTGTTGCTTCAAATACCCGGTGTCGACAGGGGCGTAACTTTTAGCTCTTTTTTCAACACGGTTGGCAGTATTTAGAATAATATTTCCGGCCTCTCGCTGAATAATTGATGGCTGCCTATTAAACTTTTTTATCAAGTCGTCAGCACCATCAAATGTGATTGTCATTTTTGATTTAGCCATATTACACCGAACCTATAATCACCACAGTGTTATGTCTTGCTTGTATAACCGCCTGTGGCTTTCTCTGAACTTCTTTATAGACAACATAATCAACTTGTTCAACTTTATTTTTAAAGTGAATAGCAAGTGCATTAGAGTCATATTTACCAAATACACCCATATTCATTGCTTGTGATACTCCAGTAATTCGGCACGGCAACCAATCTGATGTAATCAGCTTAACTTCGTCGTCCCAGCCGTTATTATCCACTTTCTGATTGGTAATGATTTTAACGCGGTCATTGTATCTCATCAGACAAACCTCGCTATGCCGTTGCCACCCTTTTTCTTGCGATACTTGGATAGATAAACAGCATAATCAGCCACATCATCATCAGACCACGTAGCCGTCACGTCACTCTCACCAGATGACTTTTTACCCTCGTCACCAATACGGTTAAAGCGTCTGATTGTGATTTCGCGCAACAACCATGACATCTCATTAGGAAACGTTGTAGCGTTGTTTCCATCTTGATTGATGTAGCTTAGCAGCCGAGCTTCACTATCTTCCAACAGCAGATTTAATAAATCATCTTGCTTGTTGTCTGTGATTGAAACAAGCAGTTTGACTTTAGTTAAATTATTAGTTTCATCTGCCATAGCTCCTCCTTAACAGGCTTCACACCCTATTCGACAGATTAAGCGTCTGTGTCGTTGACTAATGCTAATAAGTCAGCCTTTACAGCGCTTGATGAATAAGATACACCATGTGCATCTAACCACGCCTTGATTTCAGCCACTGTATTATCATCGGTTGGTTTAGCTGGCGTTTCATCAGCCGTGTTATTCGCCTGTACTGGGCGCTGCAGCTGCAATAGTTGCTTCGACAACACCATCTGGAATTTCAGTAAATAGCTTGAATGCACCAGTAAATACTGATTCCAACGTCAAGTTAGATACAGTCTTGTCAGAAACAACGGCCAACAAACCTGTTTCATCTGTGTAATCAACAAATGAACCTTTCAGTGGTGAATTAGCCATGTCAAGGTATGCCAAGACAATGTTATCCACGGCGGTAGTATATACCTTACCTTGTGGAATTGAGCCCAAAGCAATAACGCGATCAGCTCCGATAAAGTTTTGCAACAACGTCATACCATAAGCGTTCGAGGCGTCTGCTTGAACGGGCTTTCCAGATAAGAAATTAGCAACGTCCATTGGATTAACAAACGATACAAATGATTGACCTTCGAATTCTGGCACCAGTTGCAACTTTCCCCATGATTGAGACAAAGCGATTTGCAAATCAGTGGCCGAAATCTTTGTATTGGTAGTTCCCAAGAAAGAAACAAAATCAGTCTTAACGCCTGATTGAATTTCACGCATCAAACGTTTGTCTGATTGGTCAATAGCAATATTTGCACCGTGACGTGCCACAGCTTCGGCAGAAACAGCACGGCGCTTCTTCAACCATTCAACCTTAACAGTACGGTCAAGCGCACGAGTTACCTTTGACAAAGGAATTGTTTCACCCTCACCAACCGTTGCTGCCGTGTCCATATCAACAGCCCACTTGTACAAATTGATTTGCATATCAGCCGTCATTGGTTCTTTGCGAGTTACACCCAAAAGAGTTAATAGATCATTGATTGATGTTCCAAATTTGTTAACGAAGTCAATTGACTTAATCGTCCCCAAATCAGCCATCACGTTTAAATTATTTTCAGCCATGCTTGTAGTTCTCCTTATTTAAATAAATTAATGTTCTCGGCAATTAGTCTCTGGCGTTCAACCGTGTCGGCTACTTTCAAAATTTCACTTTTGGTTAACGCTCCAGTCCGACCACCTGCTTTTGGATTGTTGCCTTTAAGCTTTTCATTGACAGCAGCTTCAATAGCCTTGTCAAATTCTGCTTTAATGGCACCGATATTATTTTTTGTTGTTTCAGCGTCTTCTGATAGCACCATATCAACAAACGAATCAGGCAGACCGCTTTCTTCAAGCTGGTGTTTAGCCTCATAGCGATACTCGCGCATGTTAAGCTCTTTTTCACGCTTATCCAATGTTTCTTGCTTAGCCTTGTCTTCTGCTTCCTTACGTTCAGCAGCAGACATCTTAGCAAGTTTTTCAGCATTACTAATTTCTGTTTGCTTTTCCTCGTCCCACTTTGCTTTAGCAGTCTGCAAAGCATTGGCGATACGCTTATCAACTTCGGAATCAAATTCCTTTGGCGTAAACGTCAACTTGTCATCATATACTTCTTTATCGTTTGCTTGTGATTCAGGTAATGTACCGTCTGGTTTTCCACCTTTTTGAGCATTAACATTATCTTGCATTGTTGGTGTTGTCACTTCATCAGCCATATTAAATTCTCCTGTATTTTTAGCCCATACACACTGTTATTACTATAATGTCCCGTGCACACAGCTAAGCCCACACACAACGTTCATAACAGCCCATACACACTTATTTGAATAGATTTAACGACGTGTTCAGGTCAAAATAAAAACACCAACTTTCGTCAGTGTTATAAATCAACTTTGATGGCTTCATTAGAGGCCTTTTTGTAAGTGTCCAAGTAAAGCTCACCCTTATCACCGTTATAGGTCGCTTCATAGTAAAGTCCATTTGCTTGTGGAACATCACTCGAAAATAGCCCTTTGATGTTCTGCAATGTCTTGCACTGCCAGACCATATAGACCTCTTCTTTTTTGCATGCCAACTGTTTTGCAATTTCATCTTCAACAAAACTCATAAAACTTTTATCCATTTTTATCTCCTTTTAAAAATCCCAATCCATATCCGGTAAACCATCTACCGTGTCTGAATCGAGATATTTATTGTATTTAGTTAAATCACTTGTCGCCGGTACGATTGTACTTCGACAGTTAGGGTGCATTGCTGGTGCATTTGTTCCTGGTAAAAATTCACTGATTGGAAATGTTTGACCATTTAATTCACGACATATAGATGATGTTCGATTATCCATAACAGCCACAAACTCATATTCTTTAACGCCCATATTATCGTATCGCTTGGCAGTTGAAGCGTTAGCAACATAAGTTGATTCAGTTCTTACTAACCGTTCTGTGTTTGGTTTAGTACCACCAAATGTATCACGCAATTTCTTAGCTGTGACACGTGGATTAGTGCCGTTAATAGCTGCCTTAACTAGCTCATCTTTCAACTTGTTAGCCAGAACATCATTATCACGCCATATTCTTTGCGAATAACTAGCACCGCTCCATTCCATTTGTAGGATTGATTCAATCTCACGTTCATTCAGTGTTTTGATTGCATTACCAACCGACAAAGCGCTGTATATATATGCACTTTCTTTAGCTAGATACGCGGTAAACGCCTCTGATTGAGCGTTGCTAGCCTGTAATATCCTAAAATCAATCTCTAGCTTCAAAAGTTCTAATCGACTAATCTTAGATGTCATGTACTGAGCGTTCAATCGTTTTAATAGCTCTGGATTGTCCTTGTTTGACTTTCGATAGGCATTTGCACGTTTCACATAGTCGTCAAGGTCAACAGCTCTCACACGTTTCCTAGCTTCATCATACGAGATTGTATTCTTATCTGCATACTTCTCATAGAAATCATCTATCTTACGTGAGACATCATCAGACGCAGCTTGATATTCTTTCAACACAGCATTAGTCAGCTCCGTGTCTTTAACATCTAGCAAATCCATAATTGCCTTTGTGCGCTTTTCCCAATAATTATCGGCCATTTACACCACCATCATCAGGTTTTAACTGTGCGTAACCAGTTTGCGTTTGAAAGTTATTAGCCTCTTGTTGTTTTTCATCAGACAACCGTTTCATTTCTGTATCAGCATCAACACCGGTAAATGTCTCAAGTAGCGAGAATAATGTCTCTTCACTGATAACCCCATATAGCTGTTTAAGCTGCGAGACACGTTCTTCATCATTCTGTGGCACGTTTGGTGTGAACTTAACTTGAATGTCGTTAATCAAGTCATACAAGCCCTCTTGCTTGCCTGTTGTTGATACGCTGTTCTTGATAGCCCACACATTACCAAGCAAACGCAAACGGCGCATAATTCCACGCGTCATCAGACGTTCTTTGGTCTTGCGCAGATTGTCATTGCCCATAAGCTTGTACTTCATAGCTTCACCGGACTGTGTACCAGCAAAGTTCTGGTCATTAGTATCTGGTGTAAACGTGAAACGTAGGATATCATCAACTAGCCGCTTCTTGTACGCTTCAGCTCCGGTTGAATCATAAGTCTTGGTCAAATAGAAAGCATTTGGATTGGGTCCGTCTGGATCACTATTGTTATCCATTATCAGCATTCGAGCTTTTTTCATATCCTCAAATACAGATGTACTAGAATTTACTGTCAGTATCGGTTTACCAAAATCATCAAGCAGCGGTTTGCCATCGGCGTCTAATTGATACTCCGGCTCTGCTGTTCCAGTTACTGGATTACCAATTAACACTAGGTAGGCGTCGTTCATATCTTGCTGAAAGTTAGCTAGTTCTGACTGTGATAGGTCATAGGCATCAATTCCATCTAGTACGCTTTCAAAGTCACCCAATCGTTCCTCGTTATTCTTATACTCGTTGATTGGCACACCATTATAAGCATGTTCGTCAACGTCAACAAACGTCATGCTGCTAAACGAAGATGATTCAGACTTATAGTAATATATCTTGTCTGCTGTATAGACTTCCACGAAGCTATTTGTATCGCTTTCGCTATAACTGATTTGATAAAAGCGCACACCGAACAATGAATTAGCAGCAATCGTGTCATCATAAACGACAAATGTTTGCTCTGGTTCAAGTTTAGTAATGCGCTCTTGTGCATTTGTATCTGAATAAACCAGCTCATATGCACGTCCGTATATACTCAAATCTGTTTCGAGCAATCCGTCATGATAATCAGCACCGTTTTGCTTTGAAAATTCGTTAATCTTATCAAGCAAGTTTTCACTATCGCTGTCATAAGTAATTGGATTGCCTAACATATAACCTTGCATAAACACGGTAATGTACTTAGCCCAATCACTAGCAATACGATTGTCAGCGCGGTCTTTGTCTCGTCCTGTGTCACGATACTTAATGTTGTTGTCAGCTAGATAATAACGCTTCAACTCTTGCAAACGTGGTAACTGCCTAGATTGAAATGACGTGATGTAATCATTGACCTTTTCAATAAATCCAGTCGAACCCATGTCAACAATATTTTCAAAGTCGTTAGCCGACATTTTAAACACTTCATTTGCTTGCGGTCCAAACCTTGTTTTAGTTAAAAAATCTATTGTCATAATTACCTTCCTAATCCTAATTGCTTAAATGCTTCCATGCGATCAGTGGTGCTCTTTCTAGTCATGATTAATGGCTCTGCTGCGTATCTCATGGCGTCCATCAAGTGGTTATTTTTATCGACAGCCTTACCAACCCAACCGCCCTCTTTGTCGGTATCATAAACATACGAATTAAGTTCTTCTATGGTGTGTTCAAGCGCTGGCAATACATGTATTTTGAAGTCTTGTAAATAAGTAACACCAAACATAATTTCATACTTGTGTGCACGTTTCATGCCTGATATACCTTTGTTTTTCAACTCTTGTATCATGCGGTCACCACCGTTAGCATAATCAGCTCTAATATCACCTTGTTGATAGCCATGAACGTAGAGCCATCTAAATATTTCATCAGTTAGCATGTGCTGCTTATACATTTCTTTGTAGATATAAACATCTTTTGTCCTGCTATTGATTGCATACTCGATAAATGCAGTAGGGTCTGGTCCATATCCCCAATCCATTCCACGTACAATACGAGCGTCTTTAACAACTTCTCTAACGTCAAACTTCTCAACAATAGTGTTTTCATATATCAGACCTTCTGCAACGCCCCACTCGCCATCAACAGCAACTCTTGCACGTCTCGGATTGCGTTCCTTCATCTCTAAAAGACGATTAACGTAGTCTTCATCAAGGAATGGATTGTCTTTGTAGGTGGTTGTTATGGCTAATGAGTTATCAACCCTAGTATCTTCATCAAAGAATTTAGGTTTCAACCAATGACGTTCGTTCCAGGGATTAAATGTCAATATGGTTTGATAAAAGCCGTCTGGATCATCAATCACACCACGCATAGATTCATCAACCGTTTCAAATGATTCTTCTAACTCCATTTGATAGGCTTCTTCAACCCATAAGCGACACAAGTTACCAGTCTCAACAGATATTGACGTGATAGACAGTGGTTTATCAGCACCGCGGAACAGTATCTTTTGTCCTGTTGGTTTATACGTTATTTCAGGCAGTGAGCCATTGAATTGAAAAAGGCTACCAACGCCCATGCGATTAGCAACCTTTTGTAATAATGTGAATGTTGATTGTCTGTTAGTGTTTGCGTATCGTCTCAATACAAGCCAGTTCACGTATGGTTTTGTCACAATATCAAGAATGACCTTTGTGGCTACACCCTCACTCTTACCGCTACCACGGCTACCTTTGTAGGCAATATAGCGTGCTTTACTGTTAAACAAAGGTGCATAAGCTTTGCTGACCATTTTAGGTAGATTCCAATTGATTGTAGGCATTAAATATCCCCCTCAAATGGATTGATGTTAATAGTGATGTCACCGTTATTACCAGATAGCAGCTCTGCTTTCTTTTGTGCAATATCAGCTTCAGCGCTCAACTTGCGTATCTGCTGTTCAATAAGCTTGTCGTTGTTCGGATAACGTTTAAGTATCTCTTTCAAAGCGCTAATTCTTGTCTTTAAATCTGCTTCTTTCTCGACTTTCTCAACGCTCACAGGAGTTGCCACAACGACCGTTTCTTTCTCTTCACCTCTAGCTATACTAGTAAGCAGTTCAACGGCTTCTGTGTAGCTCATAACACGGTTTGACGCTATATTGGCCATGCACTTTTCTATGTATTGCTTTAAAGTAGTATTTTGTAGTAATTTCGGGGCATTTGTATTAGCATATTTTTTGCTATAACCAGCTTCAATTGCTGATTGAGTAGCGTTTCCAGTCTTGATATACTCATCAGCAAACTTCTTCTGCTTTGGCGTTAATTTCATGTCATTGTGTCACCTCCTTTCAAAACTGGTACAAAATAAAAAAGCCGTCAGGCTTTTAAGTTAATTATTCATAAAATATCTTATTTTGGTTTAGATTGTTCAAAATAATAGAGTATGTTTCAGGATGTTTTCTTGATGAATCAAGTACGAAAGATTGGTCTACAAAATCATCTAACAAAGAGAAATCTAAGTATCCTTCCTCTACATCATTCGTAGTCACAAGGATAATCAGCTTCGAGTGGTCATTAGAAATTGCCGACTGCAGTTTTTCTAAATCTCGCTCTCCGCCTTGAGCAATCACTGACTGTATCGGGTAGTATATTGAAATATCTGAACTAATTGGGAAGAACTGGTTTTGCTCCCATTTGTCAACATCTATATTTTTATGAGCAAGTACAAAAGGTTTACTGGATGTAAAAGTTACTTTCATTTCTTTAAAATATCTACTAAATGCCCTTTGCAATAAATTTTTTGTGTGCCCTAACACTCTAGTTCTCAAATTAATTGTTGGATTATCATTGATCTGAGTTGCTGCAGCAAGAACGTCTATAACTTTATCATCGTCACAGAACCCTTTAACTAAAATAACATGTATACCGTCGTCCAGATACGATTGTTTTATCTCTCTAAATAATTTTTTATCTTCTTCTTCGAAAATTTCCATATTATTTTCTCCTTTTGCAGTAATTATACTACTAGAGAGACATGGGTTGGATTAGAAAATAAAAAAACACAAAATATATTCTTGTAATTCAACGGTGTCATTTAATCACTTTTTAACTTCTAGAGTCTTCCCACAATTTAAGCAAACCAATGTGTTTTTCTTTCCTTTTTTGCCAGCAAATCCAGCCGCACCACCTGCAATGAAGCCCAATCCACCAGTCATCAACCCCAATCCGACGGATCCAGCTACTGACTTGCCAAATGAATACTTTTTAGAATTGTCACCGGCTAGTTGAAAATCGTGCCCTCCACAATTCTTACAAGTTATTTGTTTTTGTTCTTGAAGTTTAGACTCACGCTCTTTTTGTTTCGCTTCTCGTTCGTTTTGATTTTTTTCTTTCATTTCAGACAGCGCCTCATTTAAATCTACATCAGACTTTATGTCTAGACGTTCACGTTTTAATGTATCAAGGGCATACTTATTTGCTTCAGGGTTTTTGAATGCCCATTTACCAGATTCCCAAATTGACATTGCATTATATTCGTCCCAGTCAAAGTGCAAACGCTCTTCTACGTCCATATTACGATATTCAATTGATGGTATCTTCTTTTCCATTTATTTTCTCCTAAATTTAAATACAGTTTAATTTTAGCAGAATATTAAAAAATTGTACTTATTAAAAAAACAGCATAATTTCACATATCATCATTATTCAACCTCATAAGTAGCCAACAACCTTTCTTTACCAAATTCAAGCAACTGCAAATGCTTACGTCCCATAGTATAACCGTTAGCTTTTTCGTATGGATCATTAGGTTTTGCTGTCCCAAATTGCCACATCATGACACCGTCAACATCGGTTTTCTTTTCTGTGTGAAAATGTCCGCTTGCAACCATACGATACTTTGAATGTGCCCAAATGTCAGGATATTCATTAGCAAACAACATCGGCAAACGTTTCAAAGCTAAATTACCGTGAGCCACCATGATACCGACTTTATCAAAACTAAATGCTAGCCTTTCCGTGTTCAACTCATTATCAAACTCAACCTGTGGATATTTTTTAGACATCCCCCAAATAAATAGATATTGACTATCAGTATCATGATTACCAGACACAGCCTTAACCTCAACTGTGGGTGAATACTGTAAGCTCATTTCAATGATTGTACCGATGAATAATTCAGCTTCATTCAATGCTTTAATCGTCTTCACGTGATCTAATTGTGTGTTGCTGGCTGTCTGTGTTTTAGTAATGAAATCACTATGTAGCACATCACCGCCAACAATTATTTCCACACGCTTATAACCCTTTTTCAGAATGTTCCCAATCTGATTAATATGACTTTTTAACATATTCAATTTAGTGATACCAAAGTGTAAATCAAACAGGCTAATCACCAAAGACGTCTCACCTTGCTGGATATTTTTCACTTCAATAGGTTTAACATTACGATTCAACGCCTCAATTAAATCATCAACATTGAATTTAACCACGCGCGGTTTAACAGTAATCTTTGATTGATACAAATCAACTGGATCACTATCCTTACTACCCATTTGCCAAAAATTGTTTTTTAGTGAAATGATGTCCCACTTAGTTGAATCAAAACCGTGCGCACGTAACACAAAATCAGGATTTTTTGCCTGTTCACTAGTCATTTGAATGCCTGTGATAGATGTTTGAGAACCATCTTGATTGATGACGATTTCAGTACCACGTTTTACATCTTTCACTTTGCTCGTATTCTTTTTCGATTTGTCATATCTACTGCTAGTATGTCCTGTTGATAGGTATCGTGAAACAGTCCGTCTACTTAAATTGACACCAAATTCATCAAACAACTTTTGAGCTATTTTGCTAGATGACAACCCTTGCTTACCTAACTCTGTAACCCTATTTTTATGTTCATCAGTCCATTTGATACTGGCCATCACTGCCACTTCCTATCTTCGTAAAAAGCATCTTTGCGCTTGTCTGTATTCGACTTGCGTTTAGATGCCTTCTTGTGTTTCTTATTATATTTTTGTTGCCTGTCTAACCTGCGGTAGATGTTTAATTCATCATTACTGGCGACAAGTCCATACTCGTCATCTATTTTCATAGTTTTCTCCAAACAAAAAGTCCAACCTGCGTATCTGTTTTAGATTCGCAAATTGGACCGTGTATTTTTATGTATACAATCAATGCAAGCGACTGTTATTACTACATTTTATTTATAAAATAAACAACTAGAGCCAGAATAATAAATAGTACCGCAGCTATAATTATAAGTTTTATCGTTAATGGCATCTTTATTCCTCTCTTTGTTCTTTTAACTTCTATCTTATATATTTTATAAGCTTCTTTATACTTAGGTAATTCCTTTTGAAAGTCATTTATTTTAGACTGAATTAAAATAAATGCGCCCATATTTTCTCCTGTAAAATCTTTTTTCAAAGAATCAACTACTTCAGCAAAATAAACCATGAGTATATAGGTATCATCTGTTTCGTCTTCTTGATAAATATGTTGAAGCATGGATGTCAAAATAACAGTTGTTTTACCAGATGCAACAGCAATAGTTCTTGTAATCAAACCTTGTGCTTTAGATTGAGTAAAATTTTTACCCATAGTATTAAATATTGTCAACCATTCATTTTGAATGTTTTTCAAATCTTCACCAGAATTTTGTCTATAAAATTGTTCTATTTGCAGTACTTGCGCATTTCTTTTTTGAAATTTATCTCTCAACCAATCAGGTGACTTAGTCAAGTAAGCAATCAAAACTAATACTATTATAGACAACAATACATTGGTAGCTGATAAATTTTCAGCTAACCATTTAACAATTTTCCACTCTTCCATCACCGTCTCCTAAGTTTTTAAAACTATAGAAGATTATACCAATATTTTAAATAACCGGTAAAGTGAATGGTTGGATTCGAACCAACTTTTTCACCCGAGCCAAAACGGATCTGTGTTACATTCACCCACAGAAATCACCTAACTAGTATAAAGTCGCACTATGGAAGTCACTTTAAAGACTTTGGCGACTATGGTGAAAACTGTTATCTCCTAAAAGGAGTATTGACAGGGTAAGGATTTGCACCTTACAAACGATATTTCTAACCCAGTTGCTCATGTAAGGTACTGGAGCGGTCTGTTCCGCGACCTGTCATAATGATAGATATTTCAACCTATCTATTTTACATTACCACTAATCCTTTTTCCGAAGTGTGTGCAACGTTGCTTTTAATGGATTAGCAATAACCCTGTTTCAAATTATCTGATATTAACAATATAACCCTATATTTATGCATAAAACTGCATAAAAACCGCAGTGTTATAGGACTGCACCTAATATGTGTTTGACTTCTGTACGCCAAGCGATTGCTGTTCTTTCTGATATGTGAAACTGCTGTGCTACCTTAACCCACGTGACAGACTTGCTTGCATAATAATACGCAACTACTTTCTGCTTGTCTGGCTCAAACGTGGCTATCCAGCGCTCAACGTCTTCCTTTTGCTTTTTGAGACTGTTAAGGTATCTATCCTGCTCAATACGTATCACCATGTCATCAACTGGACGTGTGTGTTTATTCTGTGCTCGACCACCTCCAATATTCTCATCAACTTCTTGACTGTCATACCGTATCGTTTCTATACGCTGTTTAATTCTTAATTCGAGACGACCAGAGAAGTAGTCTCTCAAAATGCTATCAACTCTATCCGCCATGTCACCCTTTCTACTCCACTGGTACTGCCCTTCCAAATTTAAACAGCTTCAACTGTTGTTTCGTCTCTTTACTCAATTTATTCATGACTGCTTGTGCGTCAATCAAATTACCGTGCGTCTTACCCGATGTCTCCCACTCGTCATTATCTGTCTTGCGATAACCCACGATGTACACTTCTATGTCTATGATTTTCATGAATCCCCCTTCTAAATGTTATAATGTTAAAAAAACGATCGGATAACTAAGCATGACATTGCTATTACTTCACGCTTTAATCTATTTGATGATTATTCTACTGCTGATTACTCTTCTGATTGGCTTTTTAATACATAGTCATGGCACGAAAGTGATTTCTATTTTTGGTATAACGGTGCAAGTGTTGATATTTGTCTTTATAAATCATTATTTGAGTTGAGCCACACCTTGCTCATCTAACTATTCGTCAACTACCTTGATTGTTTCTGGGTGTAACCATGCTTGCATAAATGGCACAGTATACTTTTTCATGATTTCATCAGTACTTTCGCTATTTTTTGCAAATGATCCAGCCATTGTTTGATAACCGTTTGTTAGACCACGAATGTCACTAGTCCCAAGCATGGTTTGCATTTCACGTTTACTGTTAGAATCAAAGATTGCAAACGAATCAAATAGCTGTTCGTCTGGATATTTCTTTGCACTGTCAAAATATTTTTTTCCTTCAGCTGGCATCTCAACAGTTGGCGCATATTCTTGTTTTAGGTCCTCAAAAATATCACTTAAATCGGATATTAATACTTCTGCATCACTAGCTTCATCAGGTATCTGAAAAGGTAATGAACTATCTACTATTTGGTTCCACGCTTCATCAAACGTCATTTTCGCCCTCCAAAAACTTCCGTAAATCATCTGTGGATTTCTTGTGCCATTCGTTCATGTTAATCACCCTTCCTCATAAATACATAAAAAACAGCTGCATCAAGACCAAATATAATTACGTATGTCACTGCTAATTCAAAATTGATAACCATGAACAATCCAGCGATAACGCTAATTAGCATTAGCAAGATAGATATTGTTAGTCCTGTGATTTGTAGTTTTCTCATAAAATTACCTTACCTTTATTAATTTCATAACCCATTTCTTTGGCATAACCATATATCGATGATTCGTTACAGCCAGATTGTTTAGCGATTTCATGAACGTCTGTAACGCCAGCTTTCGTCAACTGTTTAAACTTCACTACTCGTTTTTGCTTGGCTTCTGACGGCGTTTCTTCTGGCGCTTCCACGAGCCCTTTTTCAATTAACTTTCTGCGCTTGACATATATTTGAACAGTGGTTTTACCAATCGCGTTCGAAATTGCCCTGAATTCTTTACCTTCATCAAGCATAGAAATTAATGTTTCCGTTTGTTTATCGCTCCAATGGCTTGAATTTTCACCGCCTGGTTCTATTTTTAATTTTGACTGCATCCACTCGGCAGCCATGTCAAATCCGAATTTTCTTTCCTTGTCACAAAATTCAGCTGCATAGTTCGTCATTATTATTTCTCCAGTTCGTATATCTCCAATCGCGGGTTATCTTTGTCGATATAAAAATCATGATCATATCCGTTGATGTGTTTGATATTGTCGTTCCCTAAAAACGTCACCCCTCGCACGTTTGCTTTTTGCATGCCGTCGAATATGAACTTCTTTATGAAATCCCAATTATCTGGGTCAATTCGTCCGTCTGCTAAATACCAGTCAAATTTCAATTTACAAGGCCAATTAAATATAATGCCATTAACCATGGCTTGTTCAACTATTCTTTTAGCATATAACGTCCCCTTCTTTTTCAATCCGGAACCCGCATATCTATTCGTTCTTTCTGCATTTATATACTTATTCAAAGTTTTATCTCGGTACTGCTCAATATTGAAATAAATTTTATTGTTATTCATCTTCTAACTCGACCATTTCTAACCTCCCTTTGGTTTTGTATTTTTTGTCAGATACAAATCTATTGACATAAGACGGACGTGTCATGAACATTAAATGGTCAAATTTTTTACCCGTCTTTCTAGCAATTTCTCTAGGTGTTCCCTCTGCAATAAATTCATCACCTTTGAACAATGCCCAAATTCTTTCTGCTTTTGGCTTTATCTTTGTTACCATAGTCCTTCCTTTTCATTTGCTTTCACGTCCACAGAAACCGTCCTATTTGACGTTTTAAATGTTGTTTAGTATTTGTACATAAACAGCGTTTAACGCCTTAAAACGCTTGTTATTGTCTATCTGGTATTTAATCTATGAACCTCTGCTATGCGCTCATCTATCTTGATGCCTGTCAGGTGGTATTTCTGTAAGAATGTCTCAATTCCTAAGGAGTGCGCCTCCTGATGGTGGATACGACATAATTGCACGGCTCTGAGTTTCAAATGGTTAGTCTTGCGCCTGTCTACACCTTGACCAATCGTGTCTAAATGGTGCAGGTCACTAGGTCTCTTGCCACATATCACGCAACACTTGTTCATCAGACACTGATATTCCCAATGCGCTATTTCCTGTGGTTCTAATTCATTCAACGGCTTCACACTCAAACCGATATTATGCAAAACTGCATAATCTAATAACATGTTGATAAACTCGTTTGTATCTGACTTATTGCCCTTGACTGCGCTCAGACTAAATTCGCCAAAGTCTAAACCGTGGTAATACTCGTACGTGCCGTAAAAGTGTCTTCTTGTGCTTTCTACGGTCTCTAACCATGCTCCACCTACTTTTGTGACAACCAAATGTCTTTGAGCAATGCAAACGCAAATCTACGCTGTTTTGGTGTCGGCTCATTATCATCACTAGCTATCACTGACAGAACTTGTTGCTGATTAGTTGTGTGATACTTCTGCAATGTGCGCAAATCTTCATCGCTCATTCGCAATGTGACTAACCCTTTGTTTGGATCTAGCTTATTCACTTGTCCAAATAATTCAGTCACTATTCGTCAACTACCTTGATTATTTCTGGGTGCAACCAAATCTGCATTATGTCCTCTATATTTTTATCAGTCATGCCACCTTGCTGATGCTTAAATAATCTTCCACTAAACTCATCTAGATATGACCAATCGCCACCATCTCCATTGTGAATAACCCTTGGTAAATCATTTGCTCTTAAATTATTTTTAGTGTAATTAAGTTCATCAACTTGTTCTTGAGTCATCTCCACGGTCGAAGCATATTCTTCACGAACGCTAGATAAAACGCTAATAACCGCTTCCAAATTCATATCCTCAAAGTTGGCAATTAAGTAACGTCTTGCTTCATCAAATGTCATTTCTTCACTCCTCCAACATTTCTGGGTTTTCGTGTATGTTGCCGACGATCGTTAACCTATCCCACATTGCTACATCTATTAATTTTCCAACGTAGCCACCCTCGCAAAAAAAATTGTCCTTCTTCATTTTGATGAACACTTGCATGGGTTGATAAAAATACTAATCGACCATTATCTTCTGTCTCTTCTATCAGCAGGATGTCTCCCGTATGAATTTCATTGTTGAATTGGTCGATTCCACCCGTTTCAATCGAACCGTCAATATGTTTAATCTCTCTAGCCATGTTTCACTCCTAACTTCGTTTGTATTCCCATCTCTTTTAATTCAGCAAGCTCTTTGGCGACATCTGACACATCAACATTCGATTCTGCTACTGGTCCGGTTATCATCTGTGGCTCTACTCGTTGTGGTTTATTGCCATATCCTTTGTTGCTGGTTTTCTTAACTGGCTTCTTGCCGTCTCTATATCCGAGTTCACTAGCTTTATCTGAATACTTGTCAAAGTTACGAGCTATGGTGCTTGCTGTCGTGTTCTGCAAAATATCATCGTTCCAACTCATTACGTAGTTGATAACGTCTTCAAATTCTTGGACACTAACATTTTTAAAGACTAGTCCACTGAACGTACCCTGATTTGCCACACTCCTACCAAGTGCTTTGTTGAAGATGTTTAGCATTTGTTGAGCAGGTGTTTCTGTGCTTTGCTCTATTTTTGACGATTCGTGGTACGATTCGTCATACGAATGGGGGTACGATTCTTCATTGTCATTGTCATTGTCATTGTCATTGTCATTGTCATTAGATTTTAACTGCCGTCTTTTCATTTCTTCCTCAAACAATGATTTGATTGTTGAATCAAAACTCCTTAACGACTTGTTCCAGAAACCCTGCATACGTTCGTAGGTTTCTTTGATAAGTTCGCTATCTTCGACTGCGTTTAACTCTTTTGAAAGCAGGTCACTAACTGGTTTACCGCCCTTTACAATGCTATATTTCAATGAATTAATGACTGATATTTCGCCAGTTTTTTGACTATATAGAATATTTTTGTATTTTGTTTCAAAGCGTTGAATCAACACTGCAATAACTTCTTGCGTGTATCCTGTTTGAAAGCTAATTATTTTTTTTGGTAGTGGCAGATTGTAAAATTAAACCGAACACCTTGCATAAAAAAACTGCAGAGACTTTAATGGTAATTGACTAAAATCAACCATAAAGGATCTGCAGCTTATGTCTTCTAGTTTATCAGCTCACGAACGTTCTGTCATTGAAACAATGATCAAACTTAATCATTCAACTCGAGAAATAGCCCGTTTCTTAAAGCGTTCTCCTGCAACTATTACCTACGAGTTAAATCGAATTAAACCATACAATGCACAACAGGCTCATCATTTAGCCCAGTGTAATCGGCACAAACACGGTCGCCATCCGACCCTAACACCTGAAATATCAGCTTTTTTGAACCATCACATTGGTATCTTGAAGTGGTCACCAGAAACGGCTGCTCATGTATTGGGCATTGCTTTCAAGACCATCTACAACTGGATTCATCATGGTTTGCTTAAAATTAAGTTATCAGATTTACCTGATAAAGGTATTCGACGTAAACGTCAATCTGACGGCCGTAGACGTGTTTTTGCTCATGGCCGTTCAATTGAAAAACGACCAAAAGCTGTCCAATTAAGACAAGAATTTGGTCATTTTGAAGTTGATACGATGCAATCTGGTAAAACACGTGGCGATGTTTTAGTGACCATCACAGAACGATTGAGTCGACAACATATCATGAGACATGTCAGTGGGCGCAATAGTCAGGCAGTGACACCAGCTATTATTAGGTTTTTCAAGGGTATAAAAAATGCTAAATCAATTACAGTTGATCACGGTCGAGAGTTTGCAAAATATGATGAAATAGAAGAACAGCTAGGCATACCGATGTATTTTGCACACCCATATTCACCAGAAGAACGTGGTAGTAATGAAGTGCTAAATCGATATGTCCGTCGTTTTATCCCAAAAGAACGCAAAATTGAAACCATCAGTCAGAAAGAATTAGATCAAATTAATCATTGGATTAATGCCAGGCCAATGAAAACGCTCAACTGGCAATCACCACGAAAAGTCTTTCAGAAACATGCGGTGTTCGGATGATTCTTGCAATCTGCCTAGTTTATAAATTCCTAATTGAGTTGATTCAGGGTTTGTCATTAGATACAATAAAAAGTATTTGTCTTCAACCGAGAATGTATCGATAACTTTATTGTCATTCCAAAACCTTGTATCAACGATTCTTTTTATTGCCACTGTTACCTCCTTTGGGCTTCACACCCTTTCGTGTGGTTACGCCACATCGTCATCATACGAATGAACATCAACGAATTGAGCGACTTAAACTCTTTTCACTGGTTAATCAGTTTAGTGACGATGATCGGGTCATAACGACCTTAATTTAATTGTTTGGCGATTTCGGAAAGCATTTGTTTGAAATCTTTACCAGTGTAAATATCGTCATCTTGAATATCGTCCCAAAGTTTCGAGAACTCATATTTAATTGCTCTTTTTACTCCCTGAACTTCTGTTAGTTTAGGTGGTTCAGACTCCAATGCTTTAGCCTGAACAAATTCTAAATTCAGCAACTTTGTTAGCGCTCCGGTTGGTTTACCGGTAGCAGTGAAATTGCTAATCTTTAACCAGTCTGCCTTAATGGTTAATGGTGTTTTAAGTTGATACGATTCATTACGTTCATCAATTTCTTTTTGCAACACTGGTTGTAATTGCTTTAGACGGCCAACATTCCACGTATTTTGTTCTTCCGTGATATCCTCAATGATTGAATCGGCAGTATCTTTAACGGCGAATAAACCACCATTGCGCTCAATTAATTCTTGTTCATAATCCTTAACATTTTGCTTCACTGATTTCTTGATTAAGTCAGATACTTGCTTCATGTCTTTTTTCAAAGCAGCCATACTTTGAGCATCTACCTTGCTACTAATCGTGGTCACTTCAACACCGTTCAACGTTGCTCGTAAATCGTTCCAGTTCTGTGCCACACCGTTTTCAAAGCTAATCAATGGCATTACTGTTTTTGGCTCACTCATTTCACGTCCTCCAAAGCTTCATTCTTTTCAGCAAAAGGATTAGGCGCATCACCTGTATCAACTCCAGAAAACGGATTATCGCTTTTTTCTTCTGGTTGATTATCAATAATTTCTGGTTCAACGTTTTGATCGTCAGTAGTGATTTCTTCTGTTTCCGGAGTAACATCACGTGCTTCACGTTCGTTCTTATCGTCTTCTGCAATAGCTTGCGCAACCTTAGTTGTCTTAGGAGCAAACTTAAGCAAGTCTTTCATCACGGTTTTAATCGCCATTGCATCAAAATCTGTGTACCATGGTGTCTGTGGTGTTTTACCGTATTTGTCTTTATGGTCTGGCCCCTTATAGGTTTGACTATACTTCAAAGCGTGGTTAATCACTCGTTGGATTGGCCAATACTTGACAATGCGTTCACCATCTAAGTAATAAAATGCCAAGTATCCAGCTACTGGACTTTCACCATCTACATATGGATCGTAGTTTTCATTTTCCATTGTGAATTCATCAAATACATAGTTGTAATGTGGCTTGTTCGCTTCATAAACAACGCTTCCACCCAAACGACCAACACGACCGGTATTCTGTACAAGTTTGATAATTCCTCGATAGCCTAGTTGGAACTGAGCTTTAACATCCTTGGTTACCCACTTACCATCTACCTTTGCTCGCTTTCCATATGGAATGACGTAGGCTTCACCAAGGTCTGGTAAGACGGACAAATCAAGAATGGCGGCTCGCATTGCAGCGTTTGTTAGATCATTCATATTTGTTTTTGCTAAGTCTGGGTTCAATGCCACTACTGTTGACAATCCACTTAAGAAACCAGCCGCATTGTCTTTCAATATTTCCTCAAAATGCTTTTGCATCTTGTCACTGTTAATAATTTTTTGAACTTGTGCTACTTCATTTGCCATAGTTACTTCCACTCCAATTCTTTAATTGCTTCTTCACCATACGTGCTATAAGGCGTTAATATTCCTTTGTACACACCGTTTAGGCAGTTCTTTTCCAAACACGTACCAAGTGCTTCACCGGCACAAACAACTTCTTTCGTTCCGACTTTGACCACATAAACGAAGTAGCATTCTTTTTGCAATTCTTCATAAGTCATCCACATAAAGTCAGCTTCATCTGTATTATTTAATGCATAAACATACAAACATTTCTCGTGAAACGGAACGGCTTCTTTTCCCTCAAAATAATCATGCTCAAAATCATTTCGTGGTTGATATGGTTCGGGTAATGTCACTACCATTTGCATTTACCTCGTTTCTTGCTATAATCGAGATATAAATTTCATTCCAATAATTTATATCTAGCGCTTTAACTGCTCCAACAGTTAGGCGCTTTTCTTTTGCCTATAAACATCACTTGCTCTTTTCAGTGGTTTATCTTCACTAAGGTTGTTAACAATTCGTGTCGCCTGTGCGTAGGTGTATCCGTCCTCAATTAACGACTGACGGAGTATTTCTGCTTCGGCTATATCGAATTTATGTTCGTCATATATGAAGTAGCTCACTCCTACTGCTATGACGATGATTCCAAATACTATGCTCATGTTTACACCTCCTTTATAATGTTTTATTGTTTGTGTGGTGCTATCATTTAATTACTAGTTAAATTGCTCAACTCCAATGAAAGAAAGATAAATATGAAAATTCAGATGATTACCATTCTTGTAGCCTTCTTTACACCTTTTTTAGCTGCTGCCTGTGCTTATTACTTTTCTGTATCCAAGAAACATCAGCTTGAAAACCAAGAGGAAGCCTATAAAAATTACTATGCTCCGTTAATGGGCTTACTCACTCATTACCAACTTTCTGCTATTTCCTACGGCATAGCTGTTGGTGCTTCTAAACAAGGAAGTTTTCAATTCAAAGGACGAGTAAAAGTTGATAACAGACTACGTGATTTGGTTAGAAATAATATTGCATATGTCCCCAAAACAATCGGATCTAAATTGCACCAATTTTTAATGTCAAGCGATGATTTCTTTTATCAAGAAGGTGAAGATTATAAAGACTATGAGCACTACGCCATGCTCGCCTCTGAATCTTTCGATTTAATTATCATAGAATCATTAAAAGAAGCATCAGTATTATCAAGGAAGCTAGGATACCCAGACGTAGCGGAAGAACTGTTGAGTGAGTTCCTGAAGTCTTTTGTGGCAAAACCAACAAATCGTCATTTGGTACACGGCTAGGACTAACTAACGTTATCCAAGCGCCATTAGTGAATTTGTACAAGTGATAACTTTCCGGTATCCATAAATCGCCTTCTTGTGGACTGTCGGGGTTAACCCAAGAACAAAATATTTTGTTGCTTGTTCCAGTTTTATGATCAGCTTCCATTACCTCTCCTATGCTGCTTGCAAAAACTTATTAATAAAGTATTGCTGTCCCTTACCAGTTACCTTTGGTGTCTTAGTTGTTACGTTTACCCCATTTGAGTTAATGTGGTTATGTTCCTTGATTTCAAACAATCCCATTTCCATACTCTTTTGAGTTGGCATGTTGTAGTCTGTTCCCTTACGGCGTATTAGATAGCCATTTTCACGCAACCATGTAAACAATCGATTAGCGCCTGTATCAATGCCGTTCTGTTTCAACAACTTAGCTAGTTCGCCAACCAAGATACTTGTTTGACTTGCGCTCACTGCATCAGCGAACAATGCTTTGGGTTTCATTTCAGCAATCAAGTTATCCTTATGATCTAATTTCATCTGTGCAATAGTTAATGCGCGCGCCATAATCTGGTCTGGGCTGTTCCATGCTTTTTCAACTTGAATGAAGTACATACGAACTTGCTTGCCTTTTTCAGTTCCAGACATCAGCGCAATTTGCTTAGCAGCATCAACCGTCAATATGTAATCTTGTACTCGTTGTACTGCCCCATTATTAGATTGCGGGGGTGTGGTTACATCCACGCCCTGATAATCTTCATTTTCAATGAGTTGTTTTGCGTTTGTTTCAAACCACTGACTGAAGCGATAACTCTTTTTGACTTCTAATGCCTGATACAATTCACGGGCATTTACTTGCGCTTCGCCTTGATCGTTTTGATTAATCTTGATAATTTCTTCCATGTTATTTACCTTCCGTAAAATTTTGTGTGTGAATCTATCCATTCCTGAACTGCCTTTTTCGGATAACCATCTTTCATATTTGGTTGTTCGATATAAGGAAATCCATCTGAATAGATATATTTATTAACGTTGTTTATGCCAACTCCTAGAAACTGAGCCAACTCTGTTTTATCCATGATTTCTGGTAATTGACTCTTGTGGAAAAACTTTATGATTTCATCTAGTTGTGCAAGTAGCTGCGTTACCATCCGATCACTTCCTTTCTAATGTTTGTTTTGTGCTATCCTTTAGTTAATGACATGAAAGGAGAAACACAATGATAAAATTTGGAGATTGGTTAGCTGAATTCAAAGGTGTTGATAGACCAATAGGTGACTTAGCAAATGATATGATAAGTGAAAATGCTATTGATACTTTCAACAAAGTTACATCTGTTGATGAATTGCCTTCTAACTTAACTGGAGAAGTTTTAACTGTTGCAATTCAGGCTTTTGAATATTATCTTATTGATACTTCGGTACAATAATTAATGTGTAATCATCTGGCAGTTCAATTTCTTTTGAAGCGTATTTGAGTCGTATTTTTACATTGGCGACATCTTCGCTCTCAATTAATTGGGCTGTTTTTGTTTTGCCTGCGTTATACTCCATGTTTCTCACTTCCTTTCTAAATATCTTGAATATCCAACAGCTGTCTAACTTTGGCTCGCACCTCTCGTGATTGTTTGTTGATGGCGTAGGTGTTAATCGCTAAACTCAATACTGCTTCAGTAACACCAATCGCATTAGCTAGATCACGTTGGGTCATATCTCGGTCGAATAGACCGTCTTTGACGCGCTTTTTGAACATTTTTGCTGCGTCCACAATCATTTGTTCTGTCATGTTGCCTCCTTTCTGTGTGTTTATGCTATCCTTTAGTTACTGGCTCATTCGCCTAGTAATCGAAAGGAAAAATACGAATATGAAACTTAACCATGACTTAGTTCGGCTTTTGTTATTAGACATTGAAAATTCAGATAGCCCTTATGGATTTTCAACATCCGAAATTAACAATTTTCGGGAAAAACACGGTTTTAGTAAAAACGAAATAGGATACACAGTTGCGAAATTAAACGAAGCCGGCTTTATAACCGGTAATAACCATCAGGCAGATAATGATCCATTCTTTATCATCATGCCGGGAAATCTCACTTATGCCGGTCACGAATATCTTGACAATATCAGAGACAACAAAATTTGGCGTGAGACCAAAAAGCAAGTTTCAAATGTTTCAAGTGTTTCTTTAAACATTATTTCTCAAGTCGCTGCTGCATTAATCTCCAAAGCGGTGGGTATTGATTAAAAATTCAGTACCATCAATCCAAACAAATAGGTCTGCATTGATGTTGAAATCGTCAAATATTTTTCGAACTAGTCCCTTATGCGGAAAAACAGCTAAATTCAAATCTCTAGTTGCGCCTGTCACAACGGGGATTTTTTTGTTGCCGTCAACATAGAAATATAAGTATTGGTATTCCCTAGTTATTGTTTCAACCATATCTCTCTCCTTTCCTACAAAACTTAGTAAGTTTCATATAATTAGTTGTAAGTTATCATTGACTAGTTGGATAAATTCAACTATAATGACATAGTAAACAAGCATAAACAAAGGACTACTAACCTTATCACTCCGCCAAGATAGATAAATTTGTAGGTGTTTTTGTTTTGCTTAAAACTTAGTAACTAACTTACAATAATTAGTATAGTTCTTTATTTCCAACTTGTCAACGATTTCTGTTGGTTTTTTAGAACTTTTAATTCAAAAGAATGTATAGGTGTTGAGATGACAATAATTTTCGATAAAATAAAAGAAGTTTCTAATTTAAGAGGTATGTCAATTGATGACGTCAACTATAAAGCCGGATTGAGCAATAAGGCAATTTATGGGTGGAAAAAATCAACCCCGAAAGCGGATAACCTCGAAAAGGTAGCAGATGTATTGAATGTATCAATGGACTATTTACTTGGCCGAATTGATGAAATGAATCCCACTGCCTCAAATGACCTGACAGAGCCTCAAAAACAAGTTGCCTACTTCATTGACCCTCAGGCTACAAAAGAAGATATTGAGCAAATAAAAAAACTCGTCGAAATCGCAAAACTCTCAAAAAGAAGATTGTGAGGCTCACGATGTATGACGAACGTAGAATTTTATATAGATAAATTTCCGGATTACACATTTTATGGAATTGAAGTCCCGCACCACTGGTACTATGGAGAAGTGAACAAAGTTGGGGACGAAGTTATTATCTTCGTAAATATTTTGCAACCTGAATGGCAACAGATAGATACTATTGTTCACGAGGCGGGTCACGCTTTATTCAATATGTATGGTGATGACAAAAGGTGGTCAATGAAAACGATGTTAGCTGAAAAACAAGCAGAATATGTATCAAATCATTTTGACATCTAAGGTATAATTTAATTATTATGTGCTAAGCATCCACATTAAAAAGCTTTAGGAGATATTGAGATATGAGTAAGAAAATCGTTGGAGACGATGGGAAGACTTACGTGCAAAAGAAGCCTTTTTATAAGCGCGTATGGTTCTGGATTCTTGCAATAGTAGTTGTGGCAATTTTTTCGAGCGCAATGAGCAGTGATTCTAATGAAAGTTCATCAAAATCATCTAGTTCAACACAATCGACCAAAACGGCTGACAATTCAACGTCGTCAGAAACAAGTTCATCTAGTGAAGAAGCTTCTAGTTCTTCGAGTTCTGAAAAGCCAAAAGTTTCAGCTGAATTTACATCAGCTCTGACAAAGGCTACGCAATATGCTAATATGATGAGCATGTCAAAAGCTGGCATATATGACCAACTCACATCTGATGCCGGAGAACAATTTCCGGCAGACGCTGCGCAATACGCGGTTGATAATGTGAAAGCTGATTGGAACAAAAACGCCTTAGAAAAAGCAAAGCAATACCAATCAGAAATGAGCATGTCTGCTGGAGCTATTCGAGATCAACTTACTTCCGAAGCTGGTGAGAAATTCACACAAGATGAAGCAAATTACGCTATTCAACACCTGAATGATAACTAGTCAATGCCCTTATGGGCGTACATAAAAAAGCACACCCCAACCTGCAAAAGTTCACTGGGTGTGCTAAAAGTATACTACAAACGCACGGGGCGTTCTATTAGATTATAACAGATATAAGTCCTCTTTTTAAGGGAGATTTTTGTATGGCTTCAATATATAAAAGAGGTAAAACATTTACCGTTAGTGTATCCGTCCCTTATCAAGGCGGATATAAAAAGAAAACTAAATCAGGTTTCAAAACAAAAACCGAGGCAAACCAATGGGCTATAAAAACGGAAGGATCTAAGATTGATGGTGACATTGACTTTAAACCGTCACAACTTCTTTCTTCCTATATAAGTGAATGGATTGATACATATAAAACAGACGTATCACGTTCAACTCATGTTGGTTATGAAATGACTTTGAAAGCTGTTAGCGAATACTTTGAAAATACATCATTAGATCAAGTAACCCGTCACGATGCGCAAAAATTTTTAAACGAATATGGGCTCTCTCACTCTCTTGCTACTAGCCAAAAAGTCAAAGGACATTTAAGTGGCATATTAAAGGATGCCGTAGCTGATGGAATAATAAGGGTCAATCCTTTTGAAAGAGCAAAACCGCATGGTACTAATGCCAAAGATAGCTCACTAAAGTTCTTAGAATATACTGACTTTAAATGTTTTATAGAATATCTAAAAGAAAACCATGAGCCAACTCATGATATTATGTTAGTAGCTTCTTTATCAGGTGCTCGATTGGGAGAGGTATTAGCCCTTACCCCTAATGACATCGGTAATGGAATAATCAATATCAGCAAATCTTATGAAGAACGTTTGAATATTGTAAAAGAGCCTAAAACTCCTAGTTCAATCAGAACTGTAGATGTTCCAGAATGGTTAACGGATTACTTACTTACATTATCCAAAGACAACGATGAAAGATTATTTGATCGTCAGCAATCCAGTGTCAATCGTGAACTGCAGAGAATATTAACACGATTAGACATCCCCAAAAGGATTACTTTCCACGGACTAAGACACAGCCACGCTTCTATGTTAATTTCTCAGGGGGTTGCTGTAGAATATATTAGTGAAAGACTAGGTCACAAAGATATCTCTATCACTCAAAAGACATATTTGCACCTCTTACAAGTTAAGCGAAATAAGGAAATTTCGCACACCATCACGCTTCTTAATTCACTATAATTTTCAATATTTACTACAGTTTTACTACAAGGGTATCTAAAAACCTTACGTACCAGTACCCCTAAATCTTATTCAAAGAAACAGCTCGAAAACCAATGATTATGCCAATGCTAATTTTGGTTTAAATAAAAAACACCTAGATTATTTTCTAGGTGTTTTTTATTTCACAAATTATTTCTAATTCACATTACTTTGGTTCAACGTCCAACGTGATTCCGGTGTCGTTGGTAAAATCATTAAAATAAAGAACCAAATATTTCCGATAATCGGAATCAGATCAATAAATATCCAACCAGCACTTCGATTTGTATCGTGCAGACGGCGTGCTTTCAAAGTAAAGGTAGCAATCCACACAATTATCATTACAATTCTTGTTGTCAAATTAGTAGACAAGTCACCAACAGTGTAGATGTCTTCAATTGAATGACCTTGCATATTTTCCAAGATGCTAACTAATATTCCACCCAAAAAATAATTGACAATTAACGGTACCCAGTACTGCGTCCTTGTTGCCGTTGCATGCCAAGAAAACATTTTTGTCCAAAATTCACGATAAGCATTAATCATATGATTTCCCCTTTTCTCTCATCATCAATCAATGATAACACTCTTTTTGGAAAAAGTTAATTTAGAGAACTAAGCGAGAATATGTTGACAATATAAAAAGCAGCTTACTCTCAAACAACAATTTCCAAAGCTTACACTGGGTAAATTATTATTTTCTCATCTAAGCAACTGCTGAAATAGAGCTATCAGGCACCATTAACATTCTTAGCTTAAACGCTGAGTAAACTACTCCTGGATTGAAAGAAACCCATTCCCGCTATCGTTAAGGATAACTTCAACAACTCGCATTGTTATTAGGACTTCCTCCTAATCTATACTTGTAGTATAGCATATAAACCTTCAAATTGCAAACGCTTACATTTTTTGTTTACAAACTAAATTAAATGACCAAAAAAGGCAACTCAACGAATTGTGAGTTGCCCTTTTACTAACTGCTCCACTTGGATTCGAACCAAGGACCTGCGCATTAACAGTGCGTTATTCTACCACTGAACTATGGAGCAATCAAATAAACAATGATTAAATTATAATGTATTAATTATTAGTTGTCAACACATTTTTCATAAAAAACATGTACTTTCATAATACAATTTTAATAATAAAAAAAGCCCCAACAGGCAGGACTATATCGAGGAATTTAATTTCAATCGTCTGTTGGGGTAGTAATGTTGTGAACAAACATTACTATTTTAGTATAGCCGCTACTTTAAAAATTATCCTAAAAAATGTTAGGTTACTTATCAAGATGAATGTTTCTCCAAAATATTATAATTAATTTGTATCAAAAATTTATTCCCTTGATACTCGAACAATAAGGTTTATTTAATATAATTATTCGTAAAAAAGCTGACATTATCTCTGATTGTCGTTTGTCAGTATGTTACAATATCATCAGTACAAATTAAGGAGCTATCATGACATCACGTAAAATCCCTTCAATCATGGGAACGCAACATCCAGATAATGCTAATGCGCCATTCTGGGAAAGTTCTCAGCAACCATTTATCAGTGCCTATCGAGAAACCGATGAAGCATTTGAAAACTTTAATGAATTAAATGTCGATGAGTATATGTGGGATTGGGAAGGTAAACATGCTGATGCAGCTGTCATTGATCGCTTGTTTAGCACAGAGTATGATTATTTCAAAGATCATCAAATCGGTCGTGACAAGTTTTTAACTTTCCGCTTTCCTAATATTTGGGAAGAAAAGGGCTACAACTTAATGCAAGCAATGACTGCCTTCTTAAGTTCTGAAGACTTCGCCCATGATCTTGGATTCTCTCGACCATTATTTGAAGCTATTCTGCCAATGGCACAGCGTGCAGACCAAATTTTGAAAATGCAAGTTTTGTTTGAGAAGTTAGCAAACTTCAAATCAGCAGAATTTACTCGCTCTGATAAAAACTCACCCTATATTGAAATGATCCCTCTTTTTGAGGATTTTGAAACGCAATTACATGCACCTGAAATTTTAAAGGAATATTTAAACCTCCACGAAGAACATTTTGGCTTCCGACCAAAATATATGCGTGTCTTCTTAGCCGGATCAGATTCTGCTTTAACAGCTGGATTTATGAGTTCAATTACTGGTAATAAACTAGCAATTGCGCGACTTCATGAGTTTGCTGAAGAAGAAAACATTGAAATTTTCCCAATTTCAGGAACTGGATCAGCAATTTTCCGTGGTGGATTATCTCCTCACCGTATCGATTGCTACGTAACAGAATTTCCAGGGGTACGCACAGCAACTGTTCAATCAGCATTCCGTTACGACTTTCCTATTGAAGAAGTGCAAAAAGGCATCGCTGAATTAAAAGAAAAATTGCCTGTTGCAGAACCATTAAAAATCTCTCCTGATGATCAAAAGATTTTAACTGAAATAGCTGAAGAATCCGCTAAGTTTTATTCTAATACGCTAGACAATTTGGTTCCTAGCATGCAAGCGATTTTCAAAGCATTCCCAAAGCGCCGTGACCGCCGTCAACACGTTGGTGTTCTCGGATACTCACGTTCAGTTGATGGTATCGAATTACCAAGAGCCATTAACTTTACTGGTTCATTCTACTCAGTCGGCGTACCACCAGAATTTATTGGTTTTGGACGCGCATTGAAGCATTTGGATGCTGATCATTTGAGTGTATTCGTTCGTTCATATCCTAGCATGAGCAAAGACTTTAATGAATTAGCACGCTTCGTTAATATGGATGCTTTGCAAATTCTAAAAACTCAAAACGCTGCTTGGGCCGAAGTTGAAGAAGATATTCTTATCATGCAACGTATTTTCAAGTTTGAAATTGGTCCTAAAACACGCGAAGAACAACAACATGCTGAAATAGCACTTCAAGTAGTTCAATTTAAAGATGGTGCTCCAGTTGCCATTACAGCTCTTATTAACCGCATGGCACAATTACGACACTTCCTTGGATAAAAGCCTGAACAGGCTTTTTTTATTTGCTCTCAGTTCGCCTTAACATTGAAATTTTGATACAATGATACTAATTTGTTTGAAAGTAAGAGTCCAAATATGCCAGATTTCCACATTATTAATATAGTTCACGATAAACACCAGGATATACAATCTGCAGATTTTGTCTCTCTCGTGAAAAATTCACTAAAGTTTGCTTCATGGCATGAGGCTACATTTGACGCAGAAGTAACTTTTATAGCAAAAAAAATGGCCAAAAACCTACCGGATGAATCATCAAATCATGTCATTTTAGTACTTGGCAACGACAATGCCTTGAATGCAGTATTAAATGGACTGCTTAGTGTCGAACGCCAACATCAACTTCCTATTAGTTATATACCTTTGGATCTCCATACTAATTTCAAACCTGCGCTCCGTCTCAAAGACAAAACAAACGCCTTACCTCAATTGCAACAAATTTATCACCCCAAGTTTTTAAATATTGGCAAAATCTGTGGTGATATACCCAAACATCAGACTAAATATTTTATCAGTAGAGTCGGCATTGGTTTTGATACTGCACTAACTGAACACAGGAAAAATAGTATCAATGATACCAGTCCATTCAACCTTAAAGTATTAAAAAATCATTTTTTGACTACTAAAGCCTTCTTTAATCAGAAAAGTTTTCCTGTAACGATTAACGCTTGCTCGGAATATTTGCAACTACCAAACTCCTTCCTACTAACCTTAACAAATAAAGCAACTACTACTGGAAACCTGACAGAAGCTGCGATAGAAATTACTGTTCTCAGAAAAATGAAGATGATGCAATTTGTCACAGGTGTTATTTTTAATCATAAAGATTTAAGATCAAACATCATACATCACGTTAACCTATCTCCTGGGGATGCTATTCATGTTCACGATATTCAACCCGGACATATTGATGGCGGATTACTTGGAAACGGTAGTTTTTCATTTACTGTTGATCAACAATCCTACCCATTTTGGATTTAAATTGCAAAATAAACCCACTAACCTAAGTTAGTGGGTTTATTTAATAGATTGAATCTTGATGAACGTTCAGCTTGCCCAATTACCGTCGTAATCACACGTTTTGAAACAAGATTTTGTCCCAATTCCAATACTAAATCATCTTTATAATATATTGCAGCAATTGCACTAACTAGGGTGGGTACAATACTGTTAGAATGACCATGAATTAAAGATTTTTCAACTGCTTGCGTGTAACTATCACTATTCAACAAGCTCCAAATAACTGCCTCCAATGTTGGCGAAGCTTTACCATTTAATTCGATTTTATCAGCTGGTATATTTGAAAAATCAGGTAGATTGAGATCATAAAACGCAGTCAATTCATTCACAAAAACTTGGTGGCGAGAATAATACTCAAATCCAAATGCTAATCCATTTTCTACGGCATCAGATATCAAATGCCCATCTAAGATTTGACTCACAATAAGGCTGAGCATCCCCACACTGACCAGAGCTCCCTCATCATTGTGCGTTAAACCAGCTATTCTGTGTAACATTAGCATGGCCTGTTCATCATTAATAAAAGAAACCCCTACTTGATGATATAAATAGAGAGATACTGGCAGCATGCGTGACAATATATTTTCACTATCAGCATCATCAGTACCAATTCCTGCTGCCAATATGTCTCTATTTTTAGTATAGTTTTCTAACGCCTTCTTGGTCACAACATCCACATCTTGAATTGTTCCCATTGGTGCATATTGGCGTTTTTTGTACCAGTTTTGCAAATGAATCATTACATCTGCTAACTGATACCCTCGTGATAAACTAGCGGTTGTTGTCAGTGCCAAGCTTGTCTGGGTACCCCATCTCAGCTCATGCTCTGACTCACCTCGTAACAATTTTTCCTGTTCACGAACTGGCAAATAGGCAATACTTTCGCCTACAGCCATTCCTTTCAACAAAAATTGAATTGTCGATCCTTTTTTAACCATATTTCATTTTATCATGAATTAAAGTAAGTTTTTGATTTCTTTCACCTTATCTAGTGATTCCCAAGGAAGATCGATATCCGTACGTCCGAAATGTCCGAATGCAGCTGTCTGCTTATAGATTGGACGACGCAAATTTAAGTTGTTAATAATAGCTAATGGTCTGAAGTCAAATAACTTAGTTATAATTTCATTGATTTTTTCTTCAGAAACTTTGGCTGTACCAAATGAATCAACATTCAATGATACAGGACGTGCAACGCCAATTGCATATGATACTTGCAGCTCCAATTTATCAGCAACACCAGCTGCAACCATGTTTTTTGCAACATAGCGAGCATAGTAAGCAGCAGAACGATCCACTTTTGTAGCGTCTTTACCTGAAAAGGCACCACCACCATGGTGAGCAGCACCGCCATAAGTGTCCACAATAATTTTACGTCCTGTTAATCCTGAATCGGCTTGTGGCCCACCTAAAACAAATCTTCCAGATGGATTAATATAATAAATCGTGTCTTGGTCTACCAAATCTTGTGGTAACACTTCATCAATGACATGTTTACGAATATCAGCTCGCAATTGTTCTAGTGTGACCTCGTCATCATGTTGTGTTGAAATAACTACAGCAGCGATGCGCTTAACTTTATCGTTATCATCTAATTCAACTGTTACTTCACCTTTAGCATCTGGTCTTAAATATGGTAAAATTTCGTTTTCACGTGCATCACGAATCTTGCGCATTAGACGATGTGACAAAGCCAACGTCAATGGTAAATAACTGTCTGTTTCGTTCGTAGCATAGCCAAATACCATACCTTGATCGCCAGCTCCAAGTTGGTCTGGATCATCTTCTGCATTATCGACAGCTTGTGCAATATCCCCTGATTGCTCAACAATTTTATTAGAAACGTTGACTGAATCGGCAGTAAACCCTAATTCAGCATGATTATATCCAATTTCACGAATTGTATCCGTCGCGATTTTGCGAATATTAACATAAGCATTCGTGGATAATTCACCAAAAATGGATACATCTCCTGTTGAAGTAGTCACTTCAACCGCTGAACGTGCCTTCGGATCTTGTTCGAGAACTGCATCTAAAATAGCATCGGCTATTTGATCAGCTATCTTATCTGGATGCCCAGCAGAAACTGATTCCGATGTGAAATACTTTACCATGAATACTCTCCTACGTTTGGTCGTCACCTTTAAATCAAAATAAAAAGCTAAAAGTCGCATAAAAAAGCGCGCTCGACAAGAATAGTCGAACGCGCTAACGTGACGACTATCTGTACAGATGGACCACCATGTCAAAACTGATGAAAATACACGCTCGTAGCTGCTTTTCATTATTTTGCCGGTTGGTGCAGGGTCATTGTGCTGTATCACTCACCTACTCTTGATAGCTGTTTTAAATTGTATAGACAATCATATCAAATGGTCCATTAAAAAGCAAATAGTGTTTAAAATATTTCATCTGTAACTATGTCGTTATCAAAACGACAACTTTACAATTCAAATTTACGGTACAATATTAGTCATGGAACAAGATTATTTTCAACAATCAAATATGGCCCATCGCCTGCCAGATGGTCGTTTAATGCCTCGACGATTAAGCAATGATGCTCAAGACAAAAGAAGTTTTGAAAATTTTTATCCGGTACATTTTCGTGATCGCCGTTTTTGGATACCATTGTCTGTAATCGTGATTTCTCTAAATATTATTTGGTGGCGATTACCCCTACTCCATACCCAATCTCTTCAAGGTTCCATTACTTGGCAAATTGCACCATTATTTTGCTATACAATAGCAATAGCAGTGGGTATGGCGCTTATGATGACTCAGAACTTCCGTAGTCTGATTAGTTATATTTTTTTTGCTGTTGGTAGCTTGTTCACATTTAGTTCGTTAATTCAATCAAGACATGAAATATTCGTCCTATTATTACTCTTATGTGTCTTTTTAGTCATCGTTCAACAACTCTGGCTTGGTTTACAAAACATTCTAGGATTAATTTTACTGGCCGTTCTAGCGACATTCACAGTGCCTATTGCTATTTTTTATGTACAAAATAATTTTGTAACCGAAAAATTTATTTTGCAATTATTACCCATGTTTTTCAGCTTTATTTTCTATTTCAACCCCATTTTAATGCCAAACCCCGATGGTAGAAAATTGAGCATTTTAACACTTGGTCTATTCTGGGTTGTATTGTTCAGCCATCATGTTGGTCTCAGCACTATCTTTGTTATACTTTTTAGCTTACTGGCTTTTGTACTACAGTTTATGAAGGCTAAGTTGGGTAATTGGCAAAATATGGGCTATATCTTATTACAAGCTTTCTCAATGTTATTGTTTTATCATTAAAAAAGAACACAGACGTGTTCTTTTTTGCTTACAAACACCAATATTATTTCAATGATAACCACCCTTCAATCATCTCTGTTAATCTAATTTCAGCCGTCTGTCCTTTTAGCCAGACTAATCCAGGTATTTGATGACGCAAATAGGTTAATTGTCGCTTTGCGTACCGCCTAGAATCTTGTTGCAGTTGATTAATAGCTTTATCCAAGGTTACTTGATTGCGTAAGTAAGGGAAAAACTCCTTGTAACCAATGGCCTTCCCTGATTGTAGTTCTTCTCCACCAGCGTCCAGAATTGTTTGTGCTTCCTTCAATACACCATCTTG
Source organism: Leuconostoc suionicum (assembly GCF_001891125.1). NCBI lineage: Bacteria > Bacillati > Bacillota > Bacilli > Lactobacillales > Lactobacillaceae > Leuconostoc > Leuconostoc suionicum. The sequence goes on from NZ_CP015247.1 coordinate 1,638,628, forward strand.
AACCATTTGTGTAACACGGTTATTAATACGTTCATAAAGTAGCTCACGGGGCCAATCAAGGCCTATAACCAGCGCATCATACTTTGGCCGTTGTGTTAATTTTGCATCTTTTTTTCCATGTTTTGCAATTTGAATCGCTCTAATAACGCGTTGCTTGTTTTTTAAATCTACTTTTTGAGCACGATTAATATCTAAAGATTTTAATTCAACAACTAATTTCTCTAGTTCATAAGCATTTAATTTATGCACTTCTTCCGTATCGCTTGCGGCGTATTCTAGTTCTTGAAAGCCTAACAAAGCTTTAACGTATAACCCAGTGCCACCCACGATAATCGGTAATTTTCCTCGTGAAATGATGTCAGCAATCACTTTATCTGCAGCAATAATAAAATCACCCACAGAGTAATTAGCTGTTAAATCTACAATGTCAATTAAGTGATGCGGAACAATGTTTTGTTCCTCTTTAGTCACTTTTGCAGTTCCGATGTCCAAGCTGCGATAAATTTGCATCGAATCAGCTGATACAATTTCACCGTTGAAACGTTGTGCCATCTGAATAGATAAGCTGCTTTTCCCAGAGGCTGTTGGCCCAGTCAACACTACTATTTTATTCATTAACTTTTTGTATCTCCTTACGTATTCGACAAGCCAACGCTACTTGATTCGTGATGATTCCCGGTAATTTTGCTTTGAATACAGCACGCATGTCTTCTTCCTTGTCAACCGTCCAAGGGCGGATAGGCAATCCTATACGCCAGAATAATTTTGGCTTTCTCTTTAGTATTCTAATATCAGGATGTACAAATTTAAATACACCAATAATTTGTAACCACCAAACTTTGGGCGAAGGCCAAAATACTAATGCAGCGATTTTAGCATTAGGTTGAAGCTTCCGTATTATTTTTAATGATTTTAAGTTGAAGCTTTGATAAATAATACCATATGTCGGATCAAACTGATTCACTAAATTTAGAACTTCTTGCTCAATACCTGGATATTCAGTATGATCTGTTTTTATTTCTAAAAGTAGTGTTTTACTAAACTCTTCATTTTTTAAAAAAATTAATAATTCTTCTAGTGTTGGGATCGCAACATTATTCATCACTGGCTGTTTATAACTACCTGCATCCAACATTTTTATTTCTGCTAGTGTTAGTTCCTTTACTAAACCAGTCCCATTGGTTGTTCGATCTACTGTTTCATCATGGATAACTACAAGATGTCCATCCTTAGTACGATGTACATCAGTTTCAAGCATATCAATATCATATGCCAAGGCCGCCTCAAAAGCGGGTAGCGTGTTCTCTGGAGCAACTATTCGATATCCGCGGTGTGCTATTATTTCTGTCATGTTTTACCCAATCATAGTTATTTACAAATGCGCTAAAATGGTTGATAATAGTATCTAAAGAAACTTAAGAAAGTGGAGAAAATATGAAATCATTTAAATTAGGTATTATCATTGGAACTTTTGGAACAGCTGCTGCAGTTGCTGGAAGTGCTTTAGTATATCGTCACAAAGTTATCAAGCCTATTGAAAAGGCAGAAGAAGAGTACAATGAAGTCTCTAAAGCAGCTATCAGAAGAAGCGTTGCTGCACATCAATCACGATACTAAGAAAAAGAACCGCAATATTGCAGTTCTTTTATTTTGTCTTTTTACCTTCATAACGATTAAAACCGCCTCGTAATATGAAAACCTTATTTTTTTCAAAACCTTGTTTGCTTAATGATTTAGCAGCTCGCACAGCGTCACGAAGATTATCATCGTATAAAAAGATATCGCGATCTTTACGCAAACCAGATTTTCCCTGCAAAAAATTCATAGCGGCAATGTTTCGAGATCCTAAAATATGTGATCGTTTATACAACGTACTTTCACGTACGTCAATAATTTGACCATTATCTGCTTCTAGTTTTTCAGTAAATTCAATGGGCTTTAACAATGTACCATGCATTTTTGCCGAGACAAACACCCAAAGCCAACCAGCAAATGAAAGCAAAATCCATGCAAATGCAATTGTCGCTACCAATAATAATATGTTATTCATACTTTTCCTCTTTAACCTCTTAAATAATCTTATTTAATTGTACCAAAAAAAAAACGCTTTGTAGCGTTTAAGAAAATAAACTTTTAATTTTTTCAAGTGCCTCATGCTTCAGTATAAGTTGTCCATGTTCATGCAGAACCTCATGTGTAACATGACTGATACGAGAAAATTCTAAAGCAATTGCCAATTCATTTTTTAATTGTTCTTGACTGACAGAATGATCCGGAACTAATAGATTTAAATAATACGCGCCCTCATACAAATATAGGTCAGAGACTAAATTTTCGATTTTAAGGCTATTCGCAATAGCAATAGCATTCTCAAAATCTGATAGCGCCAATATTACTTGCGTATTTTCAAAGTTCTCTTGAGAACCATCTTTATGATCACTTGAAGATATTTTTGATTTCACGATATCTCCTTTATCTGATTGACGCAATTCTTGACGTCTCTTGTCAGAAATATTATCAATATTTGCCGGTTGTTTGCTAGCAAAATTGGTAATATTTTCTAATATGTCAGAAATTTTGTTTTCTTCATCTAGTCGTGAAATGAATAATTCCAATCCATTACGGTTTGGTAAAATTTGAAATGAAACTTGATCATCATCTTCAAAATCATGCTCAGTATCTACTTCAGACAAAATATTATAAAAAAAAGATTCAATTTTTTCATGATTACCTAATAATTCCATTACAGTAATTCCACGATCTTTTAAATCAGAATTATCAATCATAACACGGATTGTATTTTCATTAATTCTTTCCTTTTCCATATTAATATTCCTTTCAAAATTTATAGATCAGAGCTGATATTACATTCAAAGAGATCTCACACTTCTTCAACAACTAAGTTCTTCGCTTCTTCCTCAAAGTCAGCCTTATATGTTGCGCGGATTAATTCGCGCTGCCGAACAGTTCGTGGCAGAAAACGACGAATTTCATCCTCATTGTAACACACTTGCATGCGTCTATCATCAATAATTATTGGTCGCTTAAGTAATGAAGGATATTCCACAATCAACTTAATCAACCCATTTATAGTAAGATCTTCTAAACACATATCTAAATTTGCAAAAACTTTTGAACGTCTAGAAATTATTTCGTCCGTACCATCTTCAGTTAAGCGCAACATTTTACTCACTTCTTCTGCTCGTAATGGTTCTTTACTTAAATTTCTTTCAAGGTAGGAAATATTGTGTTCTTCCAACCACTGCTTCGCTTTTCTGCATGAGGTACAACTCGGTGATAAAAATAATGTAACCATAAGAATGTTGACCTCCCAAAAATCTTAGTAATTACATTATACCGTAATTACTGAACAAAGTACATGAACCTAGTGCAATCAACTAACAAAAAAGAAGTATCTCAATGAGATACTTCTTTGCTATGTACGGCACCGCATCGTCCTATCCTCGCAGGAAGCGATCCTCCAACTACTTTCGGCGCTATAGAGCTTAACTTCTGTGTTCGGTATGGGAACAGGTGTGTCCTCTATGCTATCGACACGACACCTTGAGTGTTAGCCACTCAAAACTAAATAGTAACAAATTCTTCTTCTATCCTAAACCACTCATAATTGCTTATCGAATATTTCTATCCTTTAGACTTTGGTTAAGTCCTCGACCTATTAGTACTAGTCCGCTCCATTGATCACTCAACTTCCACTTCTAGCCTATCTACCTCATCATCTCTAAGGGGTCTTACTCTATTAAATAGATGGGAAATCTCATCTCGAGGCGAGTTTCACACTTAGATGCTTTCAGCGTTTATCTCGTCCATACATAGCTACCCAGCAATGCTCCTGGCGGAACAACTGGTACA